>MNXL01000374.1 GCA_001871755.1 Anaerolineae bacterium CG2_30_64_16 | reverse complement strand
GCCACCGTGGCTCGGTCAGGAGACCGGCCACAGCGCGATTCCCCCCAAGAATTGAGAAGATACTAGGAGACTACAGGCTTGCAAGATCGTGCCATACCTGAGCCGACTTTTCCACTCCCGCGCTCCCCTGCTCCCGCGCTCCCCTGCTCAGCCCAGCCCGCTGCTGCTGGCGATGGCGGCCGCGGCCGCGCGGGTGTTGACATTCAGCTTTGTGAAAATGGACTTGAGATGCCGTTTGACGGTGTTGGTCGTGATCACGAGCGCGGTCGCGATCTCCTTGTTGGTCAGGCCCTGCGCCAGCATCTTCAGGACCTCGATTTCGCGCGGGGTCAGTGTGGCCAATTCACCGGTGAGGGGTTGGTCTGCTGCCAGGGTTTCGGCGACCGTGTTCCGAAACGCGGCGCGGTCGAAGGCCTGTTTCTCGAAGTAGGCGAAGATCCCGTACTCGGCGTAGACGTGCTCCACGTCCGCGGTGGAGGCGACGCCGCTGACCACGATGGTGGGGACGCCGGCCGAGCGGCTGCTCGCCAACACGCGGTAGCCGTCCAGGTTGTCGGCCGGCGCGGCCGAGCTGGCCAGGGAGAGATCGACGACGGCCAGCGCAAACTTCTCGCGCAGCAGCAAGCCCAACGCCTCACCGTAGCTGCTGCACAGCCGCGGGCGGTGTCCGCTCTCCGCGAGCAACTCGGCCAAGATGCTCCGCCACCCCGCGTCGTCCTCGACGATCAGCACCTGGCTCGCCGTTTCGGGCGGGCTGCCGGCCGCGAGGGCTTCTGCTTCGGGCCGGCGCGGCGCCGCGGCATGGGGCCCGTTTGGGCGCGCCGCGACCGGGGCCGTGGTCGCTGCCCGCCGAATCAGCTCGCGGAATTCGCTGCGGCGAAAGGTCTCCTTGCGCAGGCAGGTGTGGGCCCCATGCCCGGTGATGGCGCTGACCGCCAGCTCTACGGTGGCGAAGCCGGTGAGCAGCACCGGCGTACAGTCGGGGTCTTGCCGCCGGATCGCGTCCAGCACTTTGAGGCCGTCCTGGTTGTGGTGATCGCTGACGGTGAGGGAGAGGTCCACCACGGCCACACGGTGGGGCGCCGCGCGCAACGCCGCGCTGGCCTCATCGCAGGTTCCCACGACGTCCACGGCCAGTCCCATGTCGGTCAGGATCTCCGACAGGATCTGCTGCCAGGAGTGGTCGTCCTCGACGACCAGCGCGCGGCCGCTGAGCGGGTTCATGACGTCGCTCCGGCGCACGGCAGGCGCAACTTGAAGTAGGTCTGACCATCGGCGTTTTCTTCCACGGCGATGGCGCCGCCCAGGCGGATCAGCAACGTCCGCACCCACCAGAGGCCGAAACCGAGCTTGCCGGGCGTTTTCGCCGCGCGGCCGGAGAAGCGCAGCTCGAAAACGCGTTCGCGCAGCGCGAGCGGGATGCCAGGGCCGCTGTCGCTGACCGTGATCTCGACCCAGTCGCGCCGTTCGCTGCCCGAGATGGCGATGGCGCCCACAGGCTGCGTGGCCCCATCGCCTTTGATGGCCTCGACCGCGTTTTCGAGCAGGTTGACGAAGACGAGCGCCAGGCCGCGCTGGCTGGCCACCACGGCCGGCAGCGCGGCGAGGCCGGTCACCTGCACTGCGACGGTCGGTGGGATTCTGCTGCTGGAGAGGGCCTCGGCCACGCACGCGGCCACGCTCACCGGGCCCAACTGCGTGGATTGCAGGTGGAACAGGCTCTGCCGCACCGTGTCCATCGCTTCCCGCGCGCTGCGCTCGATCTCGTGCAGGTTGCTGGCCAGGTACGGATCCGCCCGGAGCGCTTCTTGACACTTGTCCTCGATCCCCTCGATACGCACGGGGATGGCGCCGACCTTATTGTTCAGATGATGCAGCAAGTTGGCGGCGATGTCACCCACTGCGGCGAAGGTTTCGGCCGCCATGCGTTGCTCCTGCGCCGCGCGCAGCGCGGCCTGGGCCGCCGCGCTGCGGACCGCCAGCCCGGCATAGTGGGCCAGGGTCGACAATACCTTTTTGTCCCAGTCCGAGGCCGCGAAATAGCCCGGGTCCGCGTCCGTGCCGTAGACGCTGAACGCGCCGATCGGCTCCCCCGCGTTGCCCGCCAGGATCGGGACCACCAGCGCTCGCCGCCAACCCTGGGCGACCGCCAACTCACGGCGGCCGAAACGGGGGTCGGTGCGGACGTCCGAGCTGGTCACGGCCGCCCGGCCGAGGATGGCCGCACCGGTCAGGGTGCCGTGGAGCGGTAAGGTCTCCCCGCGGGTGTGGCCGACGCCCGCGGCCTGGAGCACGAGCTGATCGCCGTCGAGGGTCCAGATGGCGCTGGCGTTGGTGTTAAGCAGATCGCCCGTGAGCGCGACCAGGTGATCCAGGACCTGGTTGCAGGGCTGGGTCAGCAAGCGCTCGGCCATCTCCTGGAGCGCGTCGAGCAGCCGCGCTTCCTGGATGGCGATCACGGCCTGGGTGGCCAGCGATTGCAGCAGGTGGCTGTCCTCCTCGGTGAACGCGCCGACCAGCGGGCTTTCCAGGTTGAGCACCCCCTCGAGGCGGCCGCCCGCGCCGATCAGCGGCACGACCAGCTCCGAGCGCATCTCCAGGGCGTGGTCCAGGGGGTAATAGATGCGGGACCAGGGCGGGGTGCGCACGTCGTGGATCAGCAGCGTTTGCCGGGACTTGGCGGCCCAGCCCATGACGCTGGTGGTGTTGATCGGTAAGGCTTCGGTGGCCGGCCGGTCGAGCCCGACACCAGCAATGGCTTGCGTAATCAAATACTTGCCGCTGCGATCCACCAGCCGGAAGATGCCGTATTTCGCTTCCGTTACCTCCATCGCCATCTGGAGGATCACCTCCAGGGTCTCTGCCAGACCGGTGCGGGAGGAGATGAGCAGCCCCGCGTGGCGCAGGCGGCTCAGCTCGCTTTCTTTGCGGGCCAGGTCATGTTGCACGATCGTGAATTGACCGGCGTGGTAGATGGCCATCGCGGCCTGGTTGACGAAGTTATCCAGCAGCAACAGTTCGAGCTGGCTGAACCGGCGGTCTTCGCGCAGGTACACATAGAGCGCGCCCACGGCCTGATCCGCCACCACCAACGGCAGGCACGCCACGGTTCGCGCGCCCGCGGCCAGCTTGGTCGGGTGGATCTCCAGATCGGTCTCTTCGTAGGAGAGCACCCGGCGGAGCTGCGTGATGGCGCGCATCCCCATCCCGACCGGCCGCGGCGCATCGCCGGGCGCGGGGATCTCGCGCTCGCCCGCGGCCGCCCGCGAGACCGGGTCGAAGTCGCCCAGCACCTGGTTGTAGGTGTAGATGACGGCCGACGCGCCCGGGATCATCTTGATGGCGTTTTCGACGATCAGATGCAGCGTCTCTTCGACCCCGGCCGGGTCTCCTGAGCTCAGACGGACGATGCTGGCGCCGATCTCGTTCAGGCGAGCGAGGGCGTTGAGGACCAGGGTGTCGGGCGGACCTAACCCCCCGGCCCCCTTCCCTGCCAGGGAAGGGGGAGTCTGGCTCCCCTCGTCTAACAAGGAAGGGAGCGCGTGACTCCCCTCCCTTTTCAGGGGAGGGGCGGGGGGAGAGGTCATATCCTTGCGTTTGCTCATGCGCCCATTATAGCCCAACCTGCTGCGTCGAACAACAGAGAAAGTCAGGCCTGGCAGCCCAGAGAGGGCTGCCAGGCCTGAGGAAAGGAACTCTGGGGTCTGGCGGGAATGCTACACGTCGTAGTACAGCGTGAACTCGTGCGGATGCGGCCGCATGCGGATCGGGTTGACTTCCACCTCACGTTTGTAGGCGATGTAGGTGTCGAGCAAGTCCTCGGTGAAGACGTCGCCGCGCAACAGAAACTCGTGATCGGCTTCCAGCGCCTCCAAAACAGCTTCCAACGAGCCCGGCACCTGCTTGATCAGCCTGGCCTGCTCGGGCGGCAGGCTGTACAGGTCCTTGTCCATCGGCTCGCCCGGGTCGATGCGGTTCTGGATGCCGTCCAGCCCGGCCATCAGCAGGGCCGCGAAGCAAAGGTACGGGTTGCACGACGGGTCGGGCGCGCGGAACTCGATGCGTTTGGCCTTTGGGCTCTTGGAGTAGACCGGGATCCGGACCACCGCCGATCGGTTGCGTTGTGAGTACGCCAGGTTCACGGGCGCCTCGAATCCGGGCACCAACCGGCGATAGGAGTTGGTCGTCGGCGCGGCCAGGGCCAGGAGCGCGGGCGCATGCTTCAGCAGGCCGCCGATGTAGTACCGTGCCAGGTCTGATATCTGCCCGTAGCCACCTTCATCGTAGAACAGGTTCTTGCCGTTCGACCAGAGGCTCTGGTGCACGTGCATGCCGCTGCCGTTGTCTTCGAAGAGCGGTTTGGGCATGAAGGTCGCGGTGAGCCCATTCTGGCGGGCGACGTTTTTGACCATGTATTTGTACTTCTGGATGCTGTCACCCATGCGGGTCAGGGCGCCGAAGCGCATGTCGATCTCGCACTGCCCGGCGGTGGCGACCTCGTGATGGTGCACCTCGATCGGCACGCCGACCCCCTCCAACGCCAGCACAATCTTGCTGCGAACATCCTGCAACGTGTCGGCCGGCGGGCAGGGGAAGTAGCCGCGCTTGGGTGGGATCTGCCGGCCCAGGTTGGGGCCCAGCTCGGACCCGCTGTTCCACCAGCCCTCGGCGCTGTCCAGGTAGTAGAAGGCCGAATTGGCGCCGCCCCCGTAGCGCACATCACTGAACAGGAAGAACTCGGCCTCTGGCCCCCAGTAGCTCACCTGCGCGATCCCGGTCTGCTGGAGATAGGCCTCGGCTCGGGCCGCGATGTAGCGCGGGTCACGGATATACGGCTCTCGGGTCACGGGGTCGTAGACGTTGCAGACCAGGACCAGCGTCGGGACCTCGTAAATCGGGTCGATAAAGGCCGAGTCCGGATCCAGCAAGAGCATCATGTCCGACTCGTGGATCTCCTTGAAACCCCGGATGGACGAGCCATCAAAACCGATGCCATCCTCGAACAGCTCTTCGCTCAACGCGCGCGCGGGAATGCTGAAATGCTGCCAGACGCCGGGCAGATCGGTAAAGCGCAGGTCAACCATTTGCACGTCGGCCGCCATCTTCAGCACATCTGCTGCAGTTTTCGGCATGTCGATAGATCTCCTTTCCTCAACTTATAGACGAAACGGATAGGAGTCAGACAATCGCATGCCGACCTTGCCAACTCGGAAGCATCCTGAGTGGGCGATAGCCCGTATCGAAGGGTGATTCCGAGTGCTTAAGTCGCAAAAGGCACCCTTCGATACGGCTCCGGCCTACTCAGGATGTCTTTTGCTTACCGTGATTGCTGAAATCTATCCGGTTCACCTATCAGAAACCGGGTTTCTCGAAGATCCGGTTTCTAAAACAGGCACCCGTCCACTATAGCAGGCAGAACGGAGGGAGTCTAGTACCCATTTGGGTACTCTTTTGGGGACGCAGGGAAGGGGGGCGCCCGGCGATGCTGGCTTACGCATGCAACAGCCGGCCGTGCAAGAGCTGCACGGCCGCGGTGTGTGCGCCCATGTCCGATTCCAGCCGTACCAGGTCGTGGCCGTAGCCCAACCGCCGCGCCAGGAACGCGAACTCCTCGCTCCCGGCCGATGGGACGGTCAGGTCCCTGGCGTTGCCGCGCACCACGCGCAGCGCTTCGACTAGTTGCCAGAGGAACGCGTGCGCCGCGCGGAGCGTGTCGTGGTCCTCTGGCGACAGGATGCCGGCCTCGGCCAGTGCGACGATCGCTTCGGCCGTGTTAGTGACGCGCAGGGCCGGGTTTGCCCGACCGTGGGTGATCTGCAACCCCTGGACCAGGTACTCGACGTCCACGAGCCCGCCCAGGCTGAACTTGGCGTTCAAGCTGCCGGCCGTGACCAGGTGGCGCACCTGACGTTCGCGCATCGCCTGCATCGCGGACACGTCGAACGGGGTCCCGCTATACACGAATGCATCCCGTAGCGCCAGCACCTGACTGCCCAGCCCGGGGTCGCCGGCGATGGGACGCAGTTTGACCAAGGCCTGGCGTTCGTAGTCCCAGGCCGCGCCACCGGGGCCGAAGTAGCGCTGGAACGAGGCGAGGGACACGGCCAGGCTGCCGGCGCTGCCGTAGGGCCGCAGTTGCAGGTCGATCTCGAAGATGCCCTCGCGGCGGGCGCGGATGGCGCGGGTGATCTCGATGACCAGCTTCTCGAAGTACTCCGGGGTGGAGATGATTTCCGGGCCGGTGGTGACGCCACCGCCGGTGTAGATGAACATCAGCTCGATGTCGGAGGCGAAGCCTAATTCGCGGCCGCCGCACTTGCCCAGCGCACAGATGCTGAGCGTGCTGGACTGCCTGTCCTGAGCCGCGTCCTGAGCCGGTCGAAGGGCCGCGCCGAAGAGCCCGTCTTCACGTCGCGGGTCGCCGTGCTGGCCGCGCAGCTCCGCGTCGCAGATGCGGTAGGCCGCCCCGATCACAACCTCGGCCAGGTCGGTCAGCTCCCGGGAGAACTGCCTGAAGTCGGTGATGTGGCCCTGGATGTAGCGCATATCGATGCGGAACATCTCCCGGTCTTTGAACGCGTTGAGCGCGGCGCGACGTGCGCTTCTTTCGGCCTCCTCCTCCCCGACCGCTCCTGGCAACGCCGTTGCTGGTAACGCCGCATCCAACTCCGCGGCCAACTGCGCCTGGGACTTGGGCGTGGCAAGCGCCTCCAGATCGCGCACGACCGGGAACAGGTTACTGTACTGCATCCGCAGGAAGTCGTCCCAGAGGAACTCACTGACCCCCAACAGGCGGGCCAGCGCGTTGAGGACCTCGGGGCGTTCCAGCGAGGCCAGCTCCGCAGGCCAGGCCGGGTTGCGGAACAGTTGCCCCAAATACTCGTGAAAGTGCAGCAACGCGGCTTCCGGGTCTGGCGATTGGGGAAGCAGGTGGGTGAAGTGCTTGACCAGGACGGTCGCGGCGCGCAGCTCACGCAGTTTGTCGGCGCTGGTGATCTTCTGCCCGTGCCGGTCGGTGACGTAGAGGACGTCCTGGACGCGATTGCCGACCGAGGCCACCGCGACCTGACTGATGTAGATGCCGTTCAACGCCAGCGCGTTGGTGAACTCGTACAGGAACCCGATCGTGTCCGGCGTGTCGATGCGCAGCATGGTGTAGCGGTCGGACGCGTCGTTGTCGATCTCCAGCTCGATGGGGTGGAGGGTCGGGGTCGTGCCTGGGAGATCGCGCAGGGCCAGCGCGACGCGAGTGGCCAGCTCGCCCTGGGCCTCGCGCAACTGACCCGCTTCCAGCAGACGTAGCAATCCCCTCAGGTCGTCGGCATAGCGGGACCAGAGATCGGCCGAGATCTCGCCGCGCACCGCGCGCACGGTGAACACGTCCACGATCTTCCGCCGGCCGTTTTGCGCGGCCGGCTGGGCTTGCTGACGGTCACGGGGCGCGCCGGTTTGCGGGACATCGGGCGGCGGCGAGGGCTCGTAAGTGTACACGTGTCCATCGACGATGCTGAAGCCGTGAACGAAAAGCAGCCCGCAGATCAGCGACAGTTCGCCAGGGTAATCGTAACCGACGATGGTCACGCGCCAATGCGCGTCGCCGAGGTCGGTCACGGCGATCTCGACGGGGTTGTCCGCGCTGAGGCGCTCCGCCAGGGTGGCATGAGAGCGGATGTCGATCTCGCCGAAGGTCGCCGCGTAGGAAGGCGATAGGCGGGCCAGGTGCTTGCGCACGTCGATCACGACGCTCGGTTTCGGCGGGTCGGACGGGGCCTTCACCGCGCCGGCGTCCAGATAGCGCTGGTAGATGGCGCGGATCGCCGCGCTGTGTTGCTGGTAGCGCAGCGCAAACTGGGCCGCCGCGTCCGATTCGTGAAAGCCCAGGCGTTGGGCGAGATAGGTCAGCTCGCTCTCGCGGCCGGGCAATGAGTTGGTCTGTCGGTAGTCGAAAATCTGGAGATAGTGCTCGATGGTGCGCAGGAATACGTAGCCTTCCACCAGCACGCGGTACTCATCCGCGCGCAGGAATCGGCCTTCGGCCAGCCGCGCCAGGCTATCCAGGGTGTTGCCGCTGCGCACCTCGGGATGTTCGCCTCCGTGTACCAGTTGGAGGTATTGGGTGACGAATTCGACGTCGCGGATGGAGCCTTCGCCCAGTTTGACCTCGCCCCAATCCCGGCCGCGCTTGCGGAGCTGGGCCTCGGTGCGTTGCTTCATGGCGTGGACGTCGGCGCGCACGGTTTCGTGGCTGTTGCTGAACTGCAGCGACGAGGCCCACTCGAGGAACGTGTGGCCCACCCGGGCGCTGCCCGCGACCACGCGCGCCTTGAGCAACGCCTGTTTTTCCCACAGCCGGGCGTATTGGCGCAGATAGGCCAGGTGACCGTTGAGCGTCGACACCAGCGGGCCGACCTGTCCCCACGGGCGCAACCGCATGTCAACCCGATAGAGGAAGCCCTCGCCCGTGGCCTGGGTGAGCGCCTTGATGAGCTGCTCGCCCAGCCGCTGGTAGACGTTGACGTCCCGCTCTGCGATGAAAAGGAGGTCGATATCGGAGCTGTAGTTCAGCTCGCCCCCGCCCAGCTTGCCCAGCGCCAACACGGCGAACCCGTCGGGGTCAACGCCCAACCAGTCCGCGGTGAGGTCAAGGCAGACGCGCACGACGCTTTCCGCCAGGCAGGAGAGCTGGCCGGTCACCGCAGACAGGTCCAGCAGCCCGCACAGGTCGCCCAGGCCGATGCGCAACAACTCCCGATGCTGGAAGTGGCGGAGGCGATCCAGCGCGGCCGACGCGGCCGCCTTTCCGTCGTCGGCTTCGTAGTACGCGGCCACCGCGCCGCGGGCCGCGGCCAGGAACGCCTCCAACCCGTATTTGGTGGCGATTTCGGCCCGCTCGGTCAACAGCGCAAAGTGATCAGGGTTGCGCAGCAGGATCTCGGTGAGGAATTGGCTGCCCGCAAACAGGGTGATGAGCAGTTCGAGCGCGCGCGGGTCAGCGACGAGTTGGCGGAAACGCTCGACCTGATCGGGTACGCCCCCCGCCCAGCGCCCGAAGTTGATGAGCGCGTTATCGGGGTTGGCCGCGTTGGTCAGCGCCAGGATCAGGTAGGGCAACAGCTCGGCGAGGATTCGGTGCGCGGCCGGGGTTCGCCCGATGCGGCGCAGCCGCTCGTCCGCGGCGCGCCAGTCGGTGAACCCAACGGGCGCCAGCAGGCCCCGCTTTTCCTCGTCGGTGTGCGGCCCGCCCAGGAGCAGATCTCGGTAGGAATCGTAGGCTTTGGCAACCATCGGTCGTGTATTCTCAGGCCAGGAAATCGTGCGCCAGCGCCAATACCGCCTCAAACGGCGTCTCGCCGGGATCCACCCATCGGATCACCGGATCGTCGAGCGAGAACCAGGTGTACTGTTGTCGGACGAAGCGCCGCGTCTGGCGCTTGATCAGTGCGATCGCCTCGTCCAGGCTGATCTCCCCGCGCAGGTGCTGACCGATCTGCCGGTAGCCGAGTCCGCTCATGGCCGGCAACTGCCAATCGTATCCCGCGGCCGCCAGGCGCTCGACTTCGGCAACCAGGCCGTCGGCGATCATGCGGTCCACTCGCGCGTCGATGCGGGCGTAGAGTTCGGGCCGGGGCCGTGTGACACCGATTTGCAGGATGCGGTAGGGGGGTGGGGTTTTACGTTGCAGTTCGGTGATCGGCCGGCCGCTGACCAGGCACACCTCCAGCGCCCGGATCACCCGGCGGACGTTGCGGTGGTCGATGCGCGCGGCGGCCGTGGGGTCCCACGCAGCCAGCCGGGCGTGCAGCGCCTCAGAGCCGGCCGCGGCGGCCTGCGTTTCCAGCTCGGCGCGCAGCGCGGGCTGCGGCGCGACCTTTGGAATGCCCCAGCCTTCGATCACCGCGCGGACGTATTGGCCGGCGCCGCCGACCAGGAATGGCACTTGCCCGCGGGCGTGGATCTCTGCGATCAGCGTGTAAGCCATCGTTTGGTACTCGGCCAGGGTGAGCGCGCGATCGGGGTCCACGATGTCCAGCAGGTGATGGGGGACCCGGCCGCGCTCGGCCGCGGTGGCCTTGGCCGCGCCGATGTCCATGCCGCGGTAGATCTGCCGCGAATCGGCTGAGATGATCTCGCCGCCCAGCGCGGCCGCCAGTCGGACGCTCAGCGCGGTCTTGCCCGCGGCCGTAGGTCCGACGATCACGATTAGTGGAACGCGGACGGACGCGGACGACGACCGATCGCTGTTTCCGCCTTCATCCGCCATCCGCCATCTGCCATCCGCCATCCGCCATCCGCCATCCGCCATCCGCCATCCGCCATCCGCCATCCGCCATCAGCTCCGTCCCTCCACCGCGTCCTTCAGGTGGTTCAGTCGGGCCACGGCGCCGTTCGGTCGGAGCTCCAGCGCGACCACGTCGATCCGCCACGGGCCGTCCCACGGGTGCTCGAACAGGTAGGCTTCGGCCATTGCAACCAGCCGCGCCTGCTTGGCCGGGGTCACCGAGTCCTCCGGCCTGCCGAGGGTGGGCGCCTGGTTGGCGCGGCCGCGACGCCGGGCCCTGACCTCGACGAACACCAGCCAGGCGCCATCCCGGGCGACGATGTCCAGCTCACCGGCCCGCGTGCGCCAGTTGCGCGTCAGTACTGTGTAGCCTTGCCGGATCAGATACCCGGCGGCGTAATCTTCGCCTAGTTGGCCCAACGCTTTACGCTGCTTTCCCTGACCTGCCGTCATGGTTGATCCTAACCCGGACAAGCCGGAACCAAGAAGGCGCCAACCTTGCTCACAGAATTCTTGCACAAAAAGCAAGGATTTCGTGGGTTAGGCCCTTGCGTACTGCGTGTTGCGTACCATCTCGCTGCCATTGCGTTCGGTCGCCATCACCGCCACGGGCCGGAAGGTGCGGCGGTGTAGCTCGCAGGGCCCTAGCCGCCTCAGCGCCTCCCGATGCGCGGCCGTGCCGTAGCCTTTGTGTTGGGCAAACCCGTACCCCGCGCAGGTGGCGTCCTGGCTGATCATCCAGCGGTCTCGCGTCACCTTGGCGATGATGGACGCGGCCGCGATGGAAAGCGAAAGCGCGTCGCCGTGCGGGATCCCGCGTTGGGCGCGTGGCAGATGCGGCAAGGTCAGGTAGTCGATGAGCAGGAAATCGGGTTGGGGGTTGAGATACGCGATTGCTTGAGACATCGCCTGAACTGTCGCCATCACGATACCCACGCGGTCGATTTCGCTCGCCGGCCTGAAACCGACCCCCACCCCCAGCGCGCGCGCCTGGATCACGTCGAACAGCCGCTCCCGCGCCGCAGGTGTCAGGCGTTTGGAATCATCGACCACGCCGAGGAGGGGGGCGAGCGCCGCGGGGTCCGCCGGCAGGATCACGGCTACGGCGACCACCGGACCGGCCCATGCCCCGCGACCGGCTTCGTCGACACCAGCGATCCTCTGGTAGCCCGCTTGCCACAGATCGTTTTCCAGGGCCAGGTCGGCCTTGAGATGTGACGATGTCGCGGCCATCTGCGCGTCCTGCGACAACCTAACCCGGACGTGCCGGAACCAAAGCGGGGCAAGCTGATAGACAAATCCTTGCACAGAAAGCAAGAATCTCACGGGTTAGGCCCAAACAAAGGCGCAGGGAAGGCTCTCCCTGCGCCATCAGCTCCCATTCAACCGCCGCCTCAAGATGGGTCGCGAGGCAGCCGTCCACCCATCAGGCGCGACGCTCCCGCAGCCGTGCAGCCTTGCCCGTGCGTCCGCGCAGGAAATAGAGGCGCGCCCGGCGGACCTTGGCGTGCCGCAACACTTCCACTTTTTCCACCCGCGGGGAAGCGAAGAGGAACGTGCGCTCGACGCCGATGCCATGCGAGGCGATGCGCCGCACGGTGAAGTTCTTGTTGATGCCGCCTTGGCGCACCCGGATCACGATCCCCTGGAAAACCTGCACACGCTCTTTTTCGCCTTCGACGATCAAAGTATGCACGCGCACCGTGTCACCGGCCTCGAGTTGCGGGATGTTGGGGTTGGCCACGTATGAGTCGAGAGAAGCCATTAAGTTCGACATAGGTCATCGTCCTTCACATGTACTGGGATTGCCGCCTGGATGCGCCGCTGCGCTTGGGCGTCGATAAGGTCGCGTTCAACGTTAGCACCGACCTGGAAACGTCACAAGCGCCTATTTTAACACAACTTGCTCTGTCGGCAAAATCCGGGGGCTATCGCTCAGGAATCCTCTCCGGCTCGCAGAGACTCCAGGAACATCCGGTCGGCGTCGCTCAACGCGGCCGTGACCAGCAGATCGGGGCGGTGTTGCCACGTGCGGCGCAACGCCTGCTCGCGGCGCCAGCGCGCCACGCGCGCGTGATCGCCGGAGACCAGGATGTCAGGGATGCCCGCGCCGCGAAAGACCGCGGGCCGCGTGTATTGCGGGTACTCCAGCAGACCGGTGGCGAAGGAATCTTCGAACGCGCCCATCTCGCATCCCAACGCGCCGGGCAGGAGGCGGGTCACGGCGTCCACAATCACCGCAGCGGCCAACTCCCCGCCGGAGAGCACGAAATCACCGATGGAGATCACATCGTTGACCAGGCCAGAGCGCACCCGCTCATCCACCCCCTCATAACGGCCACAAATCAGCGCGATCCGCGCACGGCCAGCCAACTCTTCGGCGATCCGTTGGGTGAAAGGTCGTCCCTGGGGCGATAGCAGGATGATGGGCAGGCCCGGCGGCAGGGCCGGTGGCTCCACGGGGACCGGCGGCACATCATCGAGCTGTTGAGGCACAAACATCCACCCCGGCTCATGTGTCAGTACGGTCTCCACGGCGCGGAAGATCGGTTCCGGTTTCATCACCATGCCGCCCCCGCCGCCGTAGGGGGTGTCATCGGTGACCCGGTGGCGGCCCTCCGCGTAGTCCCGGATGTCGTGGAGCGCCACCGACATGATGCCGGCTTCCTGTGCGCGCTTCAGGATGCTGTCGGTGAACACCCCGGTGAACATGCCGGGGAACAGGGTGAAGATGTCGAAATGCACCATCCAACCTCAACTATGCCTGACAAGGTGACAGGGTGACAAGGTGATAAGGCCTAACCCACGAGATCCTTGCTTTTTGTGCAAGAATTTTGTGAGCCAGGTTGGCGCCTTCTTGGTTCCGGCTTGTCCGGGTTAGGGTGAAGGAACCATGTCTTCTCTGTTCTCCAGGGCCTTACTTGTCCAGGGCCTCACTCGCTGTGGCCGGTCTCCTGACCACGGACGGGCACGATCGGAAGACTGCATCGTGAGCCTGACGAACGGCGGCCCGAGCTGTCCTCAGATTGTTGAGAAGATACAAGGAACCCCTGTATGGCCGTCGCGAAATGATCGACATAAGCAGAAATCAAGCGCGCCACAGGCTTTTTTGGTACCCACATCCGCGCGGGTACCCAGGCGACTGGATGCCCGCTTGCGCGGGCATGACGGGCTTGTCAAGTGCGGTCAGTATATCATAGGCGCGGGGCCGCTCGAAATCTCGACTCCGCGATTCGGGACAGATCGCGGCATCTGCGCGCCAATGCGTGCGGTTTCGCGGTTCGGCCCGGTCGTGCTATACTCCCGCCATGCGAGAATCCGAGAGGGCGGCCCCGCTTTGCTGGCAGGCGGGTCTTGTGGTCGCCGTGTTGCTCACCATCTTGATCTGGCCGCTGGCCCACACCGCCGGTCCCCGTGCGGCGCGCGTCGTTGACCCGCTTCCTGCCGCGCTGAGATCTGATACGCCGACGATCAGCCCGCCCGAGTCGCCGGCGCCACCGGTCCCCACCCGAACCCCAACGCCGACCGCGTCTGCAACCCGCGCGCCGATGACCACGCCGACGGCCACGCTCACCCTGACTACCATGCCAACTCAGACGGCCAGCCCAACGGCCAGCCCAACGGCGACCATCACACCGACCGTCACGACGGTACCAAATCCGACGGTCAGCGCGGTCCTGACGCGGACATCGACCCCCCGTTCAGTGCTGACCGCGACCCAAACGGCCGCCTCGACCCTGGAAGCGGCTGTCGGGACACCTGGAAGCCAGCCGCCTGTGGCCTGGGTGCGTGGGGCTGGCCGCGTCGTGCCGGCCGATTTCTTGCCTGCACCGCATCTTTGGCTTGGGCGACCCTTCTCCGCCGAGTACCAACAGTGGGCCGAGCCTTTCTATCCGTACGGGAGCACGGCCGATGGCCTGTATGTGTTGCACACGGGCGCTGATTTTACGAACCCGCTGGGGACGCCGGTCTTGGCGGTGGCTGATGGTGAGATCGTCTACGCGGGAACCGATGCCACGCGGGCGTTTGGCCCGTGGCTGAACTACTACGGCAATCTGATCGTGCTGCGGCTGGCGCGGAGTTACGATGATGCGCCGGTTTTTGTGCTCTACGGACATCTGAGCGAACTGTATGTGAAACCGGGGCAGGCCGTGAGCGAAGGGGACGTGATCGCCGCAGTCGGGGCAGAGGGGATCGCCATCGGGCCGCATCTACACCTGGAGGTGCGCATCGGCGAGAACAGCTACTACGCCACGCGCAACCCCGAATTCTGGCTGCGCCCGCTGCGGGATCATGGCGTGCTGGCGGGCCGAGTGCTGGGCAAAGATGGTCAGCCTGTGTCAGGGCTCAAGCTGCTGGTGTATCGACAGGCGCGGTCCGATCAGGTCTGGCAGATCGGGCCCACTTATCTGGCTCAGCCAGAGATCAACCGCGACGATGAGTGGGAAGAGAATTTCCTGCTGGCCGATGTGCCTGCGGGGGACTATCTGCTGGAAACGAGCCGGGACAATGTCCTGGCGCAGGTCCCGTTCCAGATCGAGCCGAACCGCGTGACCTTTGTGGAGATCAGGTTGACGAGTGACGAGTAAGGAGCAACATGTGCTTGACAAGGTGACAAGGTGACAAGGTGGCAAGGTGACAAGGTGACAAGGTGATGCCGATGCGGGCATCGTCTCGATGCACAGCATCGGACAACCTCGCTTTGGGGCCGCGGCGAGTCTATCAACCCCGACGCGAGTGTCCGCCGGTTACTCATCACTCGTTACTCGTTGCTCGTTGCTCTTTACGGCGACTCCGCGCTGAGCCAGCGGGCTTTGAGTTCGGCCAGCGTGCCATCTTGCTCCAGCGCAGCCAGCGTCTCATTGACCGCCCCCAGCAGGTCCGGCGCATCGACCGGGACCACGACGACATAGGGATCGGGTTGGAGCGGCTCGCCCACGATGATCAGATCGTGGCCGGCCCGGTTGAACAGCGCCAGGCTTACCGCGTCCACGATGGCCGCGTCCGCATCGCCGGTGACCACGGCTCCCAACGCCGCGTCAACTGACTCCCGCAGGACGAGCTCGACGTCGGCTCCGAGCTTCTGCTGGATCGTCCGCGCCTGGGCATCGCCTGCGCTGCCCCATTCGACGGCCACGCGGCGGCCAGCGAGATCATCCGGCCCCGCGATGGCGCTGCCAGGCGGCACGGCCAGGATCACCCCTGCCTCGATGTAGGGCGCCGAGAACGCGACATCCTTAGCCCGGTAGTCGATGATCGGCAGGGCAGAGATGGCGCTGTCCACGCGGTGGGCGGCCACGACGTCGATCAGTTGGTCGAAGCCCACGCCCGCGAACTCAGCTCGTACCCCCCACCGCGCTGCGATCGCCCGGGCTAAATCCACGTCCAGACCGACCGGCTGACCCGACCCCCCGTCCAGTTCCTCGAAGGGTGGGAAGCTGGGGTCCATGCCCACCCGCCAGACGCCGCTCTCCTGGATGCGCGCCCAGGTCGGATCACTGCTGCGGAACAGGATTCGCCCCACCAGCCAGATGGCCACCAGCGTGACCAGGGCCAGCAAGAGCCAGGGCCAGCGTCGGCCTGGCCACTGGCGCCACTGCGACGCGGTGACACGGTGACAAGATGACGCCGATGCGGGCATCGTCTCGATGCACAGCATTGGGCGGTGACACGGTGACATGGTGACCTCTGGCAGGATGACACGGTGATGGGCGACAGGGCGACCTTTAGCAGGGGATAGGATGACCGGGCGACTGCCCACCAACCCACCCATCCTCTCTTCCTCCCATCCACCAATCTACCAATCTACCAATTTACCAACTCCCGAGCTACTGATCCCCAACGCCGCGCGCGTAGTCTTGCACCGCGAAGTAGATCGGCTTGGGCCGAAAGTCGACGTCCACAAAGGTGTAGTAGTCCTGGTAAGTGCCGGCCGGCCGCGGGTAGCGAAAGGCCCAAATACACAGCGCATCGACCCAGGGCCACTCCTCCTGCGCCTTTTGAAACGCCCGAATTGTATACGCCGCGCGCTGCGCCGACTGCACGGCCTTGGTCCAGCGCGGGTGATCGTTCCAGCCGCCTTCGGTGATGATGATGTGCTTGTCCGCGTCGCCGTTGCGGGCCATCACCTCCCGCAGCAACTCCACCCGGTTGAAGTTGACCGCGTCCGAGCTGGCCGGTTCATCCGGGCCGAAGGTCCAGCCGTAGTCGTGGGCGGCCAGGATGTCGAAGTAGGCTCCCGCGCCGGCGTCGTACATCGCCTGCAAGAAAGCCAGGTCGTTCAAGCCCCACTCGCTGTCCGCTGGCGCCAGCGTCGGCGCGAGCGCGCCGCCCAGGATTTGCACATCGGGGTTGACGGCTTTGGCCGCGCCGTACGCCCGGCGGAGGAGTTCGGTGTAGCCGGCCGGGTTCACCGGGCGGTAGCCCCATTCCTGGCTCAGGTTGGGCTCATTCCAGATGATCACGTAGCACACGCGACCGCGGAAGTGGTCGACGAAAGCTGCCACGAACCGGGCAAACGCGTCGTAGCCGGCTTCATCCAGGTAGAGGGCCGAAGTGCGCGGCGGCCTGGCCCATTCCGGCACGTAGCCCAGCCGGGCGATCAGCGTGATGCCCTGATTGACCGCGTGGTCGACCACCAGGTCGGCGTGGGTCCAGTTGTAGACGCCCGGGGCTGGCTCGTGCGCGGCCCACAGGAAATACTCCACGGCCCAGGACGCGCCCATCTCGCGCACCATCTGGAAGGTGCGCTGGATCTTCCACGGCTCGACCTCGTCTGTCAGCCGCGTATGGACGCCCATCTTGGGGTTGACGGAGACGAC
>MNXL01000025.1 GCA_001871755.1 Anaerolineae bacterium CG2_30_64_16 | reverse complement strand
TGGCTCGGTCAGGAGACCGGCCAGAACACTAGGCTGGGGCCGGTCTCCTGACCGTGCCCCCCTGGCTCGGTCAGGAGACCGGCCAGAGCACTAACTTAGTAACATTGGATGTTCAGATAATCTTCTGGACTCGAGGCTTTAGCCGGTTGCCCTCGTTGCCCAGAAAAACCGGCTGAAGCCTCTATTCCGAATTGCGAATCCCGAATCCTTATCTGACTTGCTATAGAACCGCAAGGTGTCTCAACCGTACCCGGCCAAGAAACCTCACTCTTCGGCCCACCGCTCCATCAAGGTCAGGATCAGCCAGACCAGGCCAAACACCCCCGCGCCGGCCAGGAGACAGGTGACACCCAAGATCGCGGCACCGGCGCCATAGACAAACGCGATCAACGCGCCGCCACCACCCACCAGCAGCAGCACAACCGCCCATGCCAGGTTGCGGTCGGTCTTGCGTCGATAGACCCGGTAATCGGTTGGTGGTCGGGAAGGCGGTTGGGTCTTCATGGGTCGGTTAGTTGGTTGCTTCACCACTTTGCTGGTTGGCGCGGTCGATTGCCTGATATTATACCCCAACTTGCACCGCATTGCACCCTGCGGAGTATCAATCCGGTTTCCAGCTTCCAGTTTCCGGTTTCCAGCTTCCAGTTTCCAGCTTCCAGTTTCTCGCCCTTGCTCATTCATGCTACAATTCGACTATGAACAAGCCCACCGACCTCTTCGATGCCCGGCGGGAGGCGCTGACCGAGAAGGAAGCCCCGCTGGCCGCGCGCATGCGCCCGCGCACCCTGGACGAATTCGTCGGCCAGGAGCATATCGTGGGTCCTGGCCGGCTGCTCCGCCGCGCCATCCAGGCCGATCAGCTCAGCTCGGTGATCTTCTACGGGCCGCCCGGCACCGGCAAGACGACGCTGGCACGCATCATCGCCAACACCACGCGGGCGCACTTCATCGCCATCAACGCGGTGTTGGCCGGGGTCGCGGCCATCCGCGACGCGGTCGCCACGGCCCAGGAGCGGCTGGGGCAATTTGGGCAGCGGACCATCCTGTTCGTCGATGAAGTCCACCGCTTCAACAAGGCGCAGCAGGACGCGCTGTTGCCGTGGGTCGAAAACGGCACGGTGATCCTGATCGGCGCCACGACCGAGAACCCCTACTTCGAAGTCAACAAGGCGCTGGTGAGCCGCAGCCGTATCTTCCAGCTCAAGCCGTTGACCGAGCCCGACCTGTACGCCATCGCTCGCCAGGCGTTGACCGAGCCCACTCGGGGCTACGGCAGACTGAACGTGATCGTGGATGACAACGCGCTGGCCCACCTGGTGGATGTGGCCAACGGCGACGCCCGAGGCGTGCTCAACGCCCTTGAACTGGCGGTCGAGACCACCCCGCCCGGCCCTGATGGCGTCATCCACGTGGGCCTGGTGGTGGCCGAGGAGAGCATCCAACGCCGCGCGGTGCTCTACGACAAGGAAGGGGACGTTCATTACGACACGATCAGCGCGTTCATCAAGAGCCTGCGCGGCTCCGATCCTGACGCGGCGCTGTACTGGATGGCGCGCATGGTCTACGCCGGTGAGGACCCGCGCTTCATCTTCCGGCGCATGTTGATCTTCGCGGGCGAGGACGTGGGCCTGGCTGACCCCAACGCCATCCGGGTCGTCACCGCCTGCGCCCAGGCCTTTGAATATGTTGGGCTGCCCGAAGGGCGCTTCCACCTGGCCGAAGCAACCCTTTACCTGGCCACCGCGCCCAAAAGCAACTCGACCCTCGCCTTCTTCGACGCCCTGTCCGCGGTGGAGCGGGAACGGGAGACCGAGGTGCCCAACCAGTTGCGCGACGACAATCGCGACAAAGAAGGGTTCGGCCACGGCGAGGGCTATCTCTACCCGCATGCGTATCGCGACCATTGGGTCGCCCAACAGTACCTGCCCGACTCGCTGCAGGGCCGCGTCTTCTATCAGCCGGGCGGAATAGGCTACGAGGCCAGGATCAGGGGGGAGGTCGAAAGGCGGCGGGAAGCACAGCTCGCGGCCATGCTGGAGGGGGATGCCGAAGGCTTCGGCGCTGTGGAGATCCTGACCTTTACAGGCGCGGCAGTCAGCGGCGACCGCGATCGCTGGCTACAGCGCGCGGTCAGCGGCGCGGGGGAGCGGTTGAGCGAACTGCGTGACCGCGTCTTGGACGCCGTCCGCCTGCAACGCCACCATCTGGTCCTGGATCTCAACGCGGGGAGCGGGCTGTTGACCTGGGAAGCGCTGCGCCGCGTCCCCGAAGGCGGCGTCTGGTCGCTGGCATTCACCGGGCCGGAGGCCGCTGCCCTGCGCGAGAGCGCGGCCCGGCTGCCGGAGCTGGAGCGGCCGGCCATCTTGCAGGGCACGCTGGTCGAATTGCCGGAGTTACTGGCCTTTCGAGGCAACGCGGAAGTGCGATTTGACGCGGTCGTCGGCCGCGGCGCCCTGGGATCCGCGCGGCGCAGCGGCGCGATGCCAGAAATGATCACAGCCGCCCGCCTGATCGCCGGCCTGTTGCGCGACGGCGGCGCCATCAGCCTGGCCGAACCCGTACCGCGCCACACCCAGCGGCTCTACGCCCTGGTAGACCTCTCATCTTTGGGCCAGGAGCTGCTAGCCCCCGCGCGACAGCGGGGGCTGGCCGAGAAGCTGCAGGCCGCCGAAGAGGCGATCTACGCCACCCCCGACGACCCGCTGGTCAACTGGGCTGAGTCAGACCTGCGTGCGGCGTTCGTCGCGGCCGATCTCGCCCATGTCACCGTGGAAAGCCAGACCACCCAGACCGAGGCCCGCATCACCCCCGCCCTGCTGACCCGCTGGTTCACGCCGGCCGCGCCCGGCGACCGCCCCAGCTACAGCCAACGCCTGGCCGAGTCTTTGAACGCCGACGAGCTGGCCGCGGTGGAATCGCTGTACCGCAACACGCTGACCGGTCGGACCGTCAGTTGGCGAACGGTGACGGCATATCTGTTGGCGCGGTAAGGACGGGTCTTGAGTCAGCCGAACTGATGGACAGTCAGCTTCCGCGCCCCAACCGGTCAGCCACCACCGCGGCGCCTTGCCGCACGATCTCCAGGTTCTCCTCGGCGATCGGGGACCGTTGCGTCCGCCGGATGGCCGCTTCGCACGCGGCCAGGGGAAACAGATCCAGGACGCGTAACGCCGCACTGACCAACAGCAACGCGCCGTGTTTCTTGACCCCGCGCACCCCGGTAACATCGAAATCGAACACGAGCTTCCGCGCCGGGGTCTCGAGATCGACGAACTGCGGTGTGACGAACAGCCAGCTCTCCGGGGTCAACGCGACCAGGTAATGTCCCGCAGCCCGGCGCCCTTCCTCGCTCACCAAGGCCAGCGCGTCCGGCCGGGCGATGCCGGTGTAGAGGATCTCCCGTGGGCTGAAGATCAGCTCGCTGAGGCTATGCCCCGTCTGCACTGTGACCGGATAGCTATCCTCTTGCGTGGCCCACAGCCCAGAGAGGACCGCGGCTTCACCCACCATCCTCGCGGTAGAGCGCACCTTGCCGCCCGCCGACCCCGCGATCACCAGGCGGAACTCGCGGTCCAGGGCGGAAGCGAAGATCGGGACCAACGGGTCGGGACGCAGGGCCGGCTGACCTGCCTGACTCGCCCCGGCCTCGCGCAGGGCGCGCGCGTACTCCGGCCTTTCCGCCCGGCCAACCACCCCCGCAGCCATCCCCACCGTCTCGCGCATGGTGGTCAGGGTGGTGCGGGTGAGTTTGTTATTGGGAACATAGTACGCCGTACACAGCTCCCAAATGTCCAGCAGCGCAAAGGAACGGCTCTGCAGCGCCTCCACGATCACGTCAGCCAGATCCTTGTCGTAAGCGGTGCCGCGCCAGGCGAAGCCCGCGCCATTGACCACGACCGTGGCGCAAAGATCCAGCGGCCGTTCGAGATTGCCGGAACGCGTGGTCGTGGTGACGCCACCCGTCGGGGTCGTGACGCTGTGCTCGCCGCCGGTCATTCCGAAGTTGAAGTTGTTGAACACCAACACCGTCAAGCCGATATTGCGCCGCGCGGCGTTCAGCAGGTGTGCGCCGCCGATCCCGGCGCCGCCATCCCCCATCAGGACGATCACGTTCAAATCGGGATCGACCAACTTGATCCCGGTGGCATAAGCGATACTCCGGCCGTGCAAGCCGTGAAACGCATGGGTGACAAAATACTGGTCACTCAACCCCTGACAACCGATATCGGTGACCAGGACCGTGCGTTTGGGATCGGCGGCCGACTCGATCAGCGCCCGGTTGAGCGCGTTCAGCACCAACCCATGCCCGCAACCGGGACAGAACGGGTACTCGCGCTCGTTGCGATAGGTGACCGGCAACTGTGCCAGCATTGTCTGCATCCTCCTCGGATAAAACGCAAAGCGAAAAACGTAACGCTTCGTTCAGCGCCAAACGCGGGCTTCGTCTCACGTTTTACGCGCGAATAGTCTCCAGGAACTGCTCCGGCGTGATCAATTCACCATCCACGCGGTGCAGCCCGACGATCTCCGGCGCCACACGCCGCTCGCGGGCGGCCCAGGCATAGATCTCTCGCTCGACCTCGCGGCGAAATTCCCCCAGGTTCAGCTCGGCCACCACCATCCGCTCGACCGGGACATCGCCGGACGCCCCACGTGCCGCGGCCAGCAACGCGTGCGCGGGTACCGGCCACAAGCTCTGCACCGTCAGCGCGGAGACGCGCTGGCCCCTGGCACGCGCTGTCTGCGCAGCCTCTGCCATGGCGCGGGCGGTGATACCGTAGGAGACCAGAAGTGTGCGGGCGTCCGGCTGCAAATCGGCGCGCACCAACTCGATTTCAGAGGCATGATCGGCGATCTTGCGCCACAAATGCTCGTTCAACTGCCCCACCCGAACCGGATCTTTGGTCAAGATCCCGTGCTCGTCGTGGCTCGACCCCGTAAAACGCATGATGTGCGCCCCGCCAAACGCGCTGAAAGGGGGCGGCCGATCGAGCGGGTCGAAACGCCAGGGCAAGAAGCTCTCTTCGGGCCGGAGACCCAGATCGCCGGATGGCGCAGCCGGTGCCTGGACGCGCGGCCGCACCGGCGGACGTTCATACTGCTCGATCTCCACCGTGCTCATGGAGAGGCACATGGCCTTGTCCGTCAGCAGGAAGACCGGCACGCGAAAGCGCTCGGCCAGATCAAACGCGCGGCGGGTGAGGCTATAGCACTCGGCTACACTGCTGGGGGCCAGGGCGATGATGGGGTACCCACCTGACGTGCCCCAACGCACGAATTGTACATCCCCTTGGGCGGGCGTCGTCGCGCCACCCGTCGCGGGACCCATCCGCTGCGCATCCACGATCACCAGCGGGACCTCCCCCATGATCGCCAGCCCGATGTTTTCGCTGTACAGGCTGATCCCAGGGCCGGATGTCGCGGTCAGTGCCCGCGCGCCGGTCATGGCCGCACCGATGCACATACTGATGGAGGCGATCTCATCCTCAGCCTGGATCGCGACCCCGCCTACTTTCGGCAGCTCGCGGATCATGTGGAGCAACAACGGTGTCGCCGGTGAGATCGGGTAACCGGCAAAGAAGTCGCAGCCGGCATCCAACGCGCCCCGCGCGATGGCTGTGGCGCCGTCAATAAACTCACGCATACATCACTCCCCATCGAGTTCCCGAACAACAAGCTGTGCCGGAGTCCATGAGCTGGCAGGCGGCGGAAAATGCGGCAGCACACCCAGCCCACCAACTCCTGCGCTGAGCATACTCCCCCCGGCCGATTCCGAGTATGACGGCGCTCAGGTCTCCGGCATCTCAAACCTGTTGGCGACCACAGCCACTTAACAAAAAAGGGAGCGCCGCAGAAAAGCAGCACTCCCGAAGGTTTTCCGGGTGACGCGCCACGGTCCGGCGCCCCCTGGTTTCGCTATGACGCGATCAGTTGTTGACCCAGCGAGCCAAACGGCTCAGATACGACCGGGATCCCTCCAGATTGGCCTCTGCATCAACATACCGATCCAACTGCGGCAGCAACGTCCAGGCCAGCAGAGCGAGAATGGCGATGAGCAACGGGATGTCCATAGGTTACCTCCTGCGAGCCAAAGTCTTGTGATACGACGTTCAGACGCCGAAGCCGGCAGATATGTTCCAACCAAGACAAGCGGTTTTCTATCGCTTTCTCGATGTGTGAGCTAAGGACTGAGAATTAAATAACTTGCGCAAGTCCCCCCTTCATTTGCCGGAGCAGATGAGTAAGTTATTTAGTCCTTAGCCCTAAGTGTACAGCACACCAGTGGGGCGTCAATAGGACAAACATCTCATTCGACGCTTGTCCCGCTCCCTCTCGCCCACCACACAGTACTACGAAGCAACGGCCAGATTGTCGCGCAATGGCATGAAACTGGCATGAACACCGGCCGACAGCAGCGTGACAGTTCTTTCAACAAGCAGACACCCACCAGGGAGCATAGCGCAAAACTGCGGGTGTCATTCTGAGCGACCACTCGGCAAGCTCTGCATGGTCCACACAACCAAGCGAAGCTTGTCCTGAGGCCCCTCCTGAGTTCATCGAAGGGTGGCGTCGAAGGGAATCTCATGACGATACGTGAGACCCCTTCGACAGGCTCAGGGCAGGCTCTTCACTGGAGGCCCAGAGCGACGCAATGTGACTCGTTTACTCGTTCAGAGCTTGCCCTGAGGCCCCTCCCGAGTACATCCTGAGTTACATCCTGAGTTCATCGAAGGGCCTGTCGAAGGGTACATCGAGGGATGCAACGAAGGGATGACAGGCTCCCATACTCTCGCGTTATGTCCCCCACCAAGCGCACGCTTGGTGATCGCCGCCTGACGCGGTATACTGGACACATTTCATGGTTCGCGCTTCGCGCGTGCAGATGGGCGTCGAGACGCGGTCGGGGCTGGGTCCGAGCGGAGGAAAGTGACATGCAGGTCCAGGTGAAATTGGGCGAACCACTGTGGCGAGCGATAGGACGCCGCCGGGTCACTCTGACCTGGCCGGATGGCGCAGAGGTCACTGTCGTGGATGTGCTGGCGCGGTTGGCGGCTGAAGATCCGGCGTTCGAGGCTGCCTACAGTGGAGAGAGCCTATCCTCACCTGCCCCATACAGACTTTTCGTGGACAGCATCCCCGTGGAGACAGCCTGCCTGCCCCCGGGGCCGGTCCTGGTCGACGGGCAAACCCTCTTCATCCTGTTGCCGGCGATTGGTGGATGAGCCTGCATTCGCGGCAGGGTTCCTCGATGCCGAGGGGTTAGACGCGCTGTGCGGGCAAGTAGCCGGGGACAAGCAGGCCCTCACGCCTGCGCGCGATGATTGAGCCGGCTGATCACCCAGAGACAGCTTAGCATCAGGGCCAGGGGGACGAACGAGCTGGCTATGCTCCCCACCAGGCCCAGTCGGGGTATCAGCGCGCCGCTGGCCCAAGGCAGCGCCATCGCGCCCACGGATCCCGCTGCCACCGTCAGGCTGCTGATCATCCCGGCGTATGCCGGGAACCGGCCTGTGCCCACGGCCAGAACCGTCGGGAAGATCGGCCCGAACCCCAGGCCCACCAGCGCCACGCCGCCCCAGAGCAGAGGCGGCACGCGGCTGCTCACCAGAGCGCCCCCGATCCCGAGCGCGGCCACCAGCACGCAGGCGATCAACAAGCCGACATCCCCAAACCGCGGCAACACCCGCATGGCGATCAAGCGCCCCAACATGATCGCCAGCCAGAAGGAGGAGGTCACCAGGCTGGCCCCTGAGACATCTATCCTGATCGCATCACGCGCATAGGTGAAGATCCACCCGCCAAAGGCCTGCTCGGTACCGGTATAGAGCATCGCCACACACAACAGCACGATCATCGGCAGCGCAATGGTCGCGCTCAGGGGCGTGCGCGGCTGCGGCCCCGCCGATCGGCGCGGCAGGGGCGGCCGGCTGACCAGCCACAGCAAGCCGACGAGAAACATGAACGATCCAGCCACGCGGTAGGCCACGGCATAGTTCGCGCCAAACCGAATGGCTGCCCCAACCAACAACGGTCCAATGAACGCCCCGACACCCAGGCAGAGGTGCAGGGCGTTCAGAGCCTGGCCGGCGCGCTCCCGGTAGAGATCAGCGATGATGGCGTTGGGCGCGGTTCCGGTCGTGCTCAGCGCCAGCCCGGTCAGAGCAAACGCCGCGGCCGCCACCGCGAAGGTTCCACCACCGGCAACCAGCCACTGCGCGCCGCCCATGATGAACGCGCCGCCGATTAGAAAAGCGTGTCGCACCGGTCGATCCATCAATCGGGCCACCACCAGCGTCGCCAACACCGAGCCGCCCGAAAAAAGCGTGAAAAAGATGCCGGCTTGCGACAACGGGCGCCCTGTTCGCTCGGCCAGTCCAGGCAGGCTGGGTCCAAGCAACGAGATAGCAACACCAACCATGAACATGGTCGCAAAGCTACTGAAGATGGTCAAACGTTGACGTGGTTCCAGGAGTTGGCGGGGCGATATTTCCATGCGTCCTCTCAAACTACCCGCTGATCCAACGTGGCATGTGGCTTTCGTCGTGCTACGGCGGAATCAGTATACCACAGGACGGGCGCGGGCCAGATACGCGGTGCGTTGCGGTATACTCATACTGTGACCACCACCGTTTTTCTCGAACTCGGAGTCTGCAGGAAAATCACTCCATGAGGGGCTTTGTCACCGAAGTCCTTGAGGAAATAGTCGCTCGCTACTCGTCGGCGGAATCTGCTTCCTCCACCGCCATCAGACCCAGAGCGCACAGGTAGTTGTCCAACTGTGCGCGCACCGACCGGTACAGACGCGTGGGGACGGCGACCAGTCGCTGTCGGCCCATCGCCTGACGAGCGCCCTCCAGCAGATGGACCGCACTCCGTCCCAGCCACCACGCCGGCAGCAGTTGATCATACACGCTCAGCCGCTCCCAGAAAGTTGCATCTTGCGGAAGTGGCACATAGGTCTCGACTGCGGCCCGCCACTGGGCCGGCGCGATGGTCAGGGCACGCGGATGCCAGCGCAACTCGGCCAGATCGTAAGCCGGATCGCCCCAGCCGCTGGACTCCCAATCCAGGAAAACGAACTGCCCGTCTTCGTCTCGCACGATGCTGTCGAGGTTTCCTTCTACCCGAACCAGAGCCGGGGCCGGACAGGCGCCACGATCACTGGCGCTCGCCACCGCGCGTTCGGTCGACTCCACCGTCGCCTGGATCAACGGCAACAGCGCAGGCAGATCGGCGGCCCAACTCGGCAGGTCGGCCGTGCTGGTCTGGGCGCTCGCCACCCAATCCCTGACGTCGCGCAGAAAGTCCTCAATCTCCGCCAGATAACTCGCGTAGTTCTCCGGCTGGCGCCAGGCCACCAACATCTCGACATCCGCGGCGGGCGCCGTCCGGTGGATGCGTCCGATGCATTCGATCAAGGCTGCCAAATCGTCCGTCAGCAATGCTTGACCCGATAACGGCTGGCCTGTGACCCACTGATAGACGATGGCCGGCTGCGGCAAAGGCCCGTTGGGCGCATAGGCCACCGGTTCAGGAGCGAGTCTTAAGCCGGCATCGTGCAACGCCCGCACCGCGGTCCACTCCCGCTGTGCGCGCTGGCGCTCGTCAACCACAAAGAGCTTGCAGGCATACACCGCGCCGCCAAAGCGGACGCGGTAGAGGTTGTTGTTCAATCCCTGGCTGCCGCGCTCGATGTGCACCGCGGCGCCGTCAGCCATCCGTAGATCCCAGATGTTCTTGGGTCCGAAAATGCTGTCGTAGGGCCGTTGAAGCAGCGACAGCCAGGGAGGCCCTGACTCGTTCATGATGCTCAGGTTTTCCATCATCGATTCATACCCTCTTGGTCTGCAAAAGCTATCACCAGCCGGTCGTTCTCGTCATAGCGGGAGGTGGCGAAAAATGGGGGGGTGTTTGGCCCCATCGCCAGCACGCGCGACAGCAAAACGGGCACATCCTCCACCATCTCGGCCACGGGCAGAGCCGGCACCGGCGCCCACTCCAACGTGCCTTCTTCTGAGGGCTCAACCTGCCCATCGTCCGCGATCGCGGTGAAGACAAAAAACAACACTCCCGTGATCGGGTCACCGGCGTCGACGTGCACCAGGCCGCGCAACCGCACATCGCGCACCGCCAGGCCGGTCTCTTCCCGCACTTCGCGGATAACCGCCGAGAAGATGTCCTCGCCCGGCTCCACATGCCCGCCCACGCCGTTGTACAATCCGGCCCAAAGCCGTTTGTGTGGACCTCCGCGCAGCAACAACACGTCTTGGTCATGCATGACAAAACACAACGTACGCGGAATCACCTGGTAGCGACTCCGGCTCTTGGCTACGCCCTGATCCTCTCGTCCCATTGAGAATGCTCCGTGCCCGCCTTCGAGTCTTCTCGAATATCCAGAGGGCTGTGGCCGGTCTGCGACCGGCCACAGCATAATCCAGAAAAGCCGAGAAGGTCTCACCTTCGATCGACGCAACCGTTGGGCGTTTGCCACGGTCGTGCTATAATCGCGGCCATGACATCGAACACCACGCCCACATCTTCAACCCGCCAGATTGCGCGCGCCGCCACACTGGTGATGGCGCTCTTCCTGCTGAGCCGGATGGCCGGCCTGGCCCGGGAGATGATCATCGGCGCCCGCTTCGGCACCAGCGCCGACCTCGACGCCTACCTGGCCGCGTTCCGGATCCCCGATCTGCTATTCCAACTGGTGGCCGGTGGCGCGCTCGGCTCAGCGTTCATCCCTGTGTTCACCGGCTGCCTGGCCCGCCAGGATCTGCGCGGCGCCTGGCGCCTCTTCAGCGCGATCACCAACCTGGTGCTGATCCTGATGACCGCGTTGGCTGTTCTGGCGGCGGTGGCCGCACCGCTGCTGGTCCGCCACATGCTGGCCCCGGGTTTCACGCCCAACCAGCAGGCGCTCACCACCTCGCTCATGCGCTGGATGCTGGTCAGCACCGTCATCTTCGGCGTCAGCGGGATCATCATGGGCGTGCTGAACAGCTTTCAACACTTCCTGCTGCCCGCCCTGGCCCCCGTGCTCTACAACCTGAGCATCATCGCCGGGGCCTGGTTTCTGGCGCCCGGCCTGGGTGTCTACGGTCTGGTCATCGGCGTCGTAGTCGGCGCGGGTCTACACCTCGACGTTCAACTGTTCGGGCTGTGGTGGCATGGCGCTCGCTACGTGGTGACACTGGGCTTGCAGGATCCAAAGGTGCGTGAAGTCGGTCACCTGATGGCGCCGCGCGTGCTGGGTCTGGCGGCTGTCCAGGTCAACTTCTGGATCAATACGCTGCTCGCCTCCGCGCTGCCGGCCGGCAGCCTGTCAGCCCTGAACTACGCCTGGCTGCTGATGCTCCTGCCCCAGGGCATCGTCGCGCAGGCCATGGCGACCGCCGCGTTCCCCACCTTCGCCGCCCTGGAGGCCCGCGGCCAATCCGGGGAGCTACGCCAGGTGCTGAGCCGCACGCTACGCGCGGTGCTGTTTCTGACCATCCCGGCCGCCACCGGCCTGTTCGTCTGGCGCGTGCCGCTGGTACGCATGTTGCTGGAGCGGGGTGAGTTCACCGCTCACTCCACCGAGCTGACCGCCTACGCCCTGGCGTTCTACGCGTTCGGGCTGGTCGGGCACTCAGTCGTGGAGATCGTCGCTCGGGCTTTCTATGCGCTGCACGACACCCGCACCCCGGTGGTCATCGGGGTCGGCAGCATGGTGTTAAACGCGCTGCTTAGCCTGGGGTTGCGAGGACCGCTGGGTCACGCCGGGCTGGCCCTGGCCAACACCCTCGCAACCACCCTGGAAATGAGCTTGCTCGCCTGGCTGCTATCACGGCGCCTGGGCGGGCTGGAATGGACCCGGCTCTGGTCCACCACGGCGCGGGCCGGATTGGCCGCGGCAGCGATGGCGATCCCCCTGGCCTGGGCAGCTTCGGCTCCCCGCAGCGGCCCGGCGCTGTTGGTGGGCGCTGGCGGACTGGCGATCGGAGCGCTGATCTATCTGGCCGGCACATTCCTGCTCCGTATGCCCGAGATCCAGATCGTGCGCCACATAGTGACCCGCCGCTGAGTGCCCCTCCAAAGTCCCTTTGCCGACCCGAAACCCATCATAACATGGGAAAATGGGACCGACAATGGGACTCAGGTACCAGAGCTTCATCGATTTCCGTAAACGGCATCCGAAGCCGCAAAACCGGCTGAAAATCCGCTTACGGGGTGTCTTGTCAAAAAGGCGGGGACAAATCTGCTCAAGCCGAGTCCGTGACTCGGCGGGCGAGCGGCGGATCACGGATCCGCCTTGAGCTACCCCAGGTTATTGAGAGGATACCTTACGGGTGCATGCCGGGTCTCCGCTGCCGGAAAGATCGCGGCGCCAATGCCCGGTTGCCAGACGAAACGCCAGGGGCGCAGCCGCGCGGCCTCGTCACCCCGCACGCCAACGCGTGGGGTAGCAACGATCTCAGCGTCAGGGACCGCCGCGGCCGCTTCGATGAACAGCTCGGCGCTGGTCGTCAGGTCAACCCCGTTGAGGGCCTGGGTGACGCCGAGCGCCTGGCACAGTTTGCCGGGCCCGTCGGTCAGGCGCCGGTCGGAGATGCCGGGCCTGCGGCCGCGCATGAGGGGGAGTCCTTCTTGTGGCACGATGGCGCGGATCAACACCGCGCCGGGGTGCTCAGCGGCCTCGGTGACCGCGTTGAGACAGAAGACCATGCCGTAGATGAAGTAGACGTACGCGTGGCCGGGCGGGCCATACATGATGGCGCTGCGCGGGGTGCGCCGATAGGCGTGAGATGCCCGGTCGTCCGCACCCCGATACGCCTCCACCTCACAGATCAGCCCGCTGAGGCGCGCACCCTCGAAGACGCGCACCAACCGCTGCCCCAGCAAAGCGCGGGCAACCACCACCGTGTCTCGTGCAAAGAAGGCGCTGGGAAGACGCATCATGATCGCCAAGTATAGTCTGTTTGCGACGGAGGCCAAAATCGAGCACACAAAAGCCCGCCCCCGCCTGCAAACGGTGAGAGCGGGCAGCAGCGGACGCGCCAGACGCGCTGATTAGCCCTTCACGCCACGGTTGCCCCGGCAGCAGCCATCACACAAACGGCCGGACCACGGCCACCACCTTGCCCTGGATCTCCAACTGGCTGGCCGGGACGTAGATCGGCTCATAGGCCGGGTTGGCCGGCTGAAGTCGCACCCGTCGCCCTTCCGGGAAGTAGTATTTGAGCGTGGTTTCCTCACGGTCTTTGATCCACGCCACCACCATGTCCCGCGCCTGAGCCGTGGTCTGGTGCTGGATGATCACCCAATCGCCGTCGGATACCAGCGCATCGATCATCGAGTCTCCTTTGACCTGCAAGGCGTAGACCTCGCTCGCCTTGGGGACCAGGTCTTGCGTCAGGGCCAGGGTCTCGCCGGCGAACGGGTTGTCCTGTTGGCCCACCGCGGCGATCGGTGTACCGGCGGAGATGATGCCGTATTTGGGGACCTCCACCAGTTGCGTTAGCAACGCCCGCAGCGCCTGCGGCACCAGCGAAGGCCCGTCCTTGAGGCGCAGGCCGCGCGACACCTCCTCACGGCGATCGATGTACCCCTTCTTTTGCAAACGATCCAGGTTGTATTTGACCACCGAAGTGGAGTTGATCCCCACCGCCTTGCCAATCTCCCGGATCGTGGGTGGATAGCGGTGCTCTTCCAGGTAGTCGCGGATGAATGCCAGGATGCGCTCCTGACGCTCGGATAACGTCATGGCCTACCTCCTTCTTGACAAGCGGAATCGAACAAAATTTCGACCCTCATTATAACGAACAAACGTTCTCTTGTCAAGAGGATATCGCAACTTTTCCCAAAACTCATCGCCCGATGAAGGCAATAACCCAAATCCTTGCTTTGCCCAGCCGGAAGGATTATGCTAGAATGCGGTTGGCTGCCCAGCTCAGTGAATCGAGTTTACTGACCGGGCAATTGCTCAGGATTGATTCGAACCCAAACCCAAGACTGGAGGCGTTCCCTGGAACCATCGAAACTGGCACACCTGATCGTAGACCTGCTCGAAGAGCATCTGGCGGTAGAAATCGTGCTGTTGGACCTGCGCGAGCTCACCCCCGTGGCTGATTTCTTCGTGATCTGCACGGCGGAATCGGACCGGCAGACCAGGATGCTGCAGGAAATCATCGCCGAGGAGTTGAAGAAGGCGCACGATACCCGCCCGCTTTCCACTGAGGGCGAACCGGCGTCAGGCTGGGTGCTATTGGACTACAACGCGGTGGTGGTCCACATCTTCTCGAAAGAGGCCCGCGCCTTCTACCGGCTGGAGGAGTTGTGGAAAGCAGCGCCGGTGGTGGTGAAGATCCAATAGTATCCTCTCAGTTTTTCGGGGTATGCTGTGGCCGTCGTTCGACACACTCACGATGCAGTCTGTGACCGAGCCGCCGTGCCGTCGGTTTCGCAAGGCGGGGTGCTCTCCGCTATCATACAAGACCCCCAACCTCTCACGAGGTTGGGGGTCTTATTGTTTGATCTGACAAATGGGGTCTTACTCGAAAACCCATGCGTCGACGCTGCGGCCGTAGTCCACCAGCTCCTGCTCGCCGAACCACAGCCCGATCTCGAACACGGCGGTCTCCGGCCCGTCGGAGCCATGCACCAGGTTGCGGCCCATTTCCAAGGCAAAATCCGCACGGACGGTGCCGGGCGCGGCCTTGGCGGGATTGGTCGCGCCCATCGTCGCGCGCGCCACATCGATGGCGTTGGCGCCCTCCAGCACCAGTGCGACCACCGGCCCGCTGGTGATGTACTGGATCAACCCCTCGAAAAACGGTTTGCCCACGTGCACAGCATAATGCTTGTGTGCGAACTCGGCGCTGATGTGGACCATCTTCATGGCGACGATCTTGAGGCCGCGCCGCTCGAAGCGTTGGACAATCTCACCGACCAGGCCGCGTTGCACCGCGTCCGGTTTCAACATCACAAACGTACGTTCCACAAGTTCCTCCCAGGGCTGCGATGGTTTTGGGCCAGTACATGCTTGACAAGGCGCCGCCGATGCTACGCATCGAGACGATGCCCGCATCGGATAACCTCACTTCAGGACAGTTTCTCATGCCGCGCGCAGCGCCACGGTGGATGAAAACGTTCGTAGTGACGACTTTAGTCGTCCTGTGGCAGACGAACGACTGAAGTCGTTACTACGAACCCACCCGGCGGCGATTTTCGTGACAGCGACGAGTATAACACGGCCACGCGGTGAAGCCAAAACGCCCCGTGGCAGGCATAGACACGCCGCCCGCACGTTTCCCCGAAGCATCATCGACGTCTATCGCGCGCTGGCGGCCGCCCAGTTGCGCAACACCTCATCCACCGGCCGCTCGGGCCAGGGACAGGCGCCCAGGGGATCAGGGCCGGGAGTGGGATCGCCCAGCAGAGCCCGGCAGGTGTCGGCCACGCCGTGGGCCAGAACCGTCAGGTTATAGCCCCCTTCCAGAAGCACAACCAGGCGGCCGGCGCACAGGCGCTCGGCCAGGCCGACCACGGTTTGGGCGAGTTGCCAGTAGCCGGCCAGGGAGAGGCAGAGCCCGGCCAGGGGGTCGTTCCAATGCGCGTCGTAGCCGGCCGAGACCAGGATCAACTGGGGACGAAACCGTTCGGCCAGCGGGGCCAGCAGCTCTGCGAAGATGCGCCGGAATCCCTCGTCACCGACGCCGGCCGGCAGCGGCACGTTGACGGTATACCCCAGGCCGGCCCCGAGGCCCCGCTCCCGCCAATGGCCGCTGCCGGGATAATGGGGGTACTGATGCGTCGAAAAATAGAGGACCTGCGGGGAGGCGTAGAAGATATCCTGGGCGCCGTTGCCGTGGTGCACGTCCCAATCCACGATCAGCACCCGCTCCAACTCAAACTCGTCCAGCGCGGCCTGCGCGGCGACGGCCACGTTGTTGAACAGGCAGAACCCCATCCCCCGCCCGCGCGTCGCATGGTGGCCGGGCGGACGCACCAGCGCGATCCCGTTGTGGCCGCGGCCATCCAGGACCGCCCGGACCAACTCGACGGCCCCGCCGGCCGCCAGCAGCGCGGCGTCGTAGCTGGCCGGGCCGACATAGGTGTCCATGTCCAGATAGCCGCCCCCGCGCTCAGCAAGCTGCCGCACCGCCGTGACATGATCTTCAGCATGGACGCGCGCCAGCAGGGCGAGGTCAACCGGTCGCGGCCGCAGCGGCGCCATCCGTGCCGACAAGCCGGTGGCGGTGAGGGTCGCCATGATCTGTTCCAGCCGCGCCCGGTTCTCCGGGTGCCCGGCCAGGTTGTGCTCCAGGTAGAGCGGATCGAAACAGTAGAGGGTCGTCAAATCACGGTTCCGGGCTGAAATACCACATCCACTTGCTGCCGCGCATCTCCCGGATCACCTCGGAGTTGGAGAGGATGCCCAGGGCGCGCAGGCCGATGTCCCCGCGCTCGCTGACGACCAGATGGGAGATCTTGCGTTCGATCATGATCTTCACAGCCTCGGCCACGCTCATGTCGGGTGGGATCGCGATGACCTTGCCGCTCATGACGTCTCGGGCGCGCACGCCCTTGAGATCGCGGTCGTAGTAGGGGACCACATCCAACTGGCTGATGAACCCCAACGCCTCATCATCCGGCCCGGTGACCGTGATGACCCGCACGTTGGTATCCGCCATGATGCGGACCACCTCCTCCAGGGGCGTACTCGGCTTGCACCCGATGACCCCTTTGTGCATGATGGTTCCGACCAGCCGCTCTGCTTTCATCATCCACCTCCTGTGTTGGGGGCGCCCATGGAGAAACCGGGAAGCATGACAAGACGACCATTTGGGTCTTCGGCGAATCTCACGGGACGCCAGGCCAATTTGCCGGTAGCTCCATCTTATCAGACGAAGGGGTACTTGTAAAGGGGGTGTTTCATCTTCAAGGGCAAGCAGGGGCTGCACCTCGACCGGCTGGCACAGATTCAGGCCAGACTGCCCGGCTTCCCCCTGGTGATGCACGGCTCGTCGAGGGTAAGCGTTCAGAATAAGATTTGACAAAAACCCAAACGTGAATACAATTGTCTCCATCAGGTTGTTCATCCACAGTTCGCTCCCGCTGGCTGTTTCGCCTCCCCCCCCCGGGCCGGTGGGACGTTCCGTGGCCAATTCGCTGAGAGCGTCTGGCCGCTTTCCGCGCGTTGTCCACTTCTAACAGGTCGCAAGTTGACATTCCACCATATTTGCAAAGGGGGTTCTCACATGTCTCACCGTCCTGCCCTCCGATGCCGGATTCCCATCACGCTGTTCTTGGTCTTGCAGATCATATTGCCATTGGGCGTCGTTTCGCCCCCCCCC
>MNXL01000317.1:4038-5814 GCA_001871755.1 Anaerolineae bacterium CG2_30_64_16 | reverse complement strand
CAGCCTATGATGGATCGATTGTGCGAGATCTTTCACGCAAAACAGCCATTTACCGGGACGAAGATGATGCAATAAATCAAAGGCTTCTTGAAGAAAGTCTCGCGTATATTGCTCGAAGAGACGCCCGGCGGTCTGACCAGAAGGTGCCTTAGAGGCAAGGGCATAACCAAGTTGACTCACTAACTCATGGGCTATTGCCCGGCTGGCTACACTACTGCTGTCCGCAATATTTGGGGTACCTTTGTCAGCAGACAGGACTTGGGCACAGAGTCTTTGGTGGTAAACTGCGCGCAGTTGGGCAATGCTCATTTTGGCTTTCCTTTCGAGATATTAGTGATTCCCAAGTCAGATTCTGGATCACATGATATGCCAATGAAGATCAAGGTTTCAGAAGGCCGATGACAAATTCTTCATGCATTCTTTGTTCGATCATCGAATCGGACTTCTTGCCAAAGCGTGCCGGCATCATTCGCTTGTTACGATCCAATTCACGCTGTACAACTCTTACTACGTCAAATCCCAGTGAATCGGTGATGTCTGCCAAACAGAAATGCGTTTGAACATCAATATCGCGCATTAATGAAGTGCCTACCACGACGATAGCTGTCGCCCCATGACGTAAAACACGATACATCTCGGCGAGCACGGTTTGCATTTCAATGTAATACTTACGCAGGATCGCCGCTTTGCTGTTATCCCGCTCAGCCAACTGCTGGATAATGTTTTCCGGCTTAGGAGGCAGTGCGCCATATCGTGTCTGACCAATGCGCTCAGAGCCAATGTACTCGGCGCGAAGCTTGGACAGATCTGCTACTGAATCACCAAACCAAACCAGGGAGAACTTGTGGGCGCGCATGTAGTCTATCGCGTTCGCATAGGGAGGGGACGTGATGATCAAATCTACCGAACAATCGGCTAACGGCATGGACCGAGCGTCGGCAGCCAACGTATTTGCCCCCACATCGTCGTTTCTGAGTTGGGCTATGCTGGCTAAGTTTTTTCGCAGGCGCACTGCAAACTGTGAGAGCGCGTTCTTAGGCGCCTTGGTTTTGTCCAAATGAGGTCGACTGTGTGCAAGATCACGTGCTCGCGAAACTCCCCCGGATTTCGTGACGATGATGGCGGAGAATGCCAGCTCAAAGAAACGTCGTATCGCCGCGTCTTGGATCTCCCGGATAGGTAGTGTCAAGGCCGCCAATTCCCGTTGTGTGTCTGGCAAAAACCAGTAGTCCACAAAGGATTTGGTCGGATCATCAAAGCGACTGTTGAGGAAATGTTCGATGGTGTCACCATCAGACAGCAAGTCGGTGGCGCGCTTGAGCACATGATTACCAACGTTGCGTACGCCATCTATGTCTAGCGGCATGGTCTTGACACGTCCCAAACGCAACGCAAGCGGGTCGATATCCAGGCCAATGCCTCGCCTTCCCTCAAGCAAAGCCTCTACGACAGTGGTGCCTGAGCCCATCATAGGATCAAGTACAACACCACCTTGATCCGTTAGACCACGGATAAAAGCACGCGGCAACTGAGGCGGAAACTTAGCAGCGAATGCATGCAAATCGTGCGATGCATAGCTACTATTTTCTCCATGAAAGTTGAGTTCGCCTTCCAGCAATGCCGCCAATCGTTCCCGTCCATTTAATGCTCCCCGGATTTCTTGCAGAGCAATTGCATCCGGCAATGACACCTTGCCGTTATCAAATGCAAATAGACGGAGTTGTTCTTTGAGGATAAGTTGTGATTCAGCACTCGTCGAATAAACCTGTGTCATTC
>MNXL01000317.1:3868-4027 GCA_001871755.1 Anaerolineae bacterium CG2_30_64_16 | reverse complement strand
TTTTGAGTGCTGCACTGGTTTGGGAAACATTTTCTTCTTGTGTCACCACTAACCCCACCCAGTCCCCCGATCCCAACCGCTTGACGACCGCCAGCCCGCGCGCAGCCAGCGCCGCGCGCACCTCCGGCTCCCGCTCCCCGATGATGCCGGCCAGGATCA
>MNXL01000317.1:0-3860 GCA_001871755.1 Anaerolineae bacterium CG2_30_64_16 | reverse complement strand
GGCCAGGCAGGTGTGCAGCCCGGCCTCCAGCAGCGCCAGGATGATGTGCGGCAGGATATTGACCAGGATCACGTCCCACGCGGGGCGTGGCCGGTCAGGCGGCGCCCAGAACGGGCTGGGGTCCGGCCCGGCGCTGACAAAGGCGTCGATGGCGATGGGCAGGTCGTTCAGCGCCGCGTTTTCGGCCGTGGCGTGCAACGCGATGGGGTCGATATCGAACGCGTCCACCCCGGCCGCGCCCAGCCGCGCCGCGGCGATGCTCAGGATGCCGGAACCGCAACCCGCGTCCAGCACCCGTTGCCCCGGCCGCACCACCTCTTCCATCGCGATCAGGCACAGTTGCGTCGAGGGGTGCAGCCCGGTGCCGAAGGCCATGCCGGGGTCCAGGATGATGGCCAGGTCGCCCGGGTCGGGCCGGATCGCGTCGGCCTGCCACGCCGGGATCACCAGGAAGCGCCGGCCGATGCGCAACGGCCGGTAGCTGGCCTTCCAGGCATTGGCCCAATCCTCCTCGGCCAGCCGGCGCACCTGCGGCTCGCCCAGCGGGTGGATACGGCCCAAGTGCCACAGCCCTTCCTCGATCTGGCGCTGGCGTTCGGGGGTGTCGGCCGCAGCGGCCGGCAGATAGGTGCAAACGGTGACAACCGGGTGATGGTCCTCCCCGATCGGGTCGAACCCGCTCACTTCGGTCACCGCGCCACCCTGGCCATCCGGCCGGCTGTTCAGGCGGTTGAACAGCTCGCTGACCGCCTCGGCCGCCTCGCCGTCCGCCTGAACACTGATCGCGATCCAGTCCATGATATTCCTAAGCCCTAAACGACCAACGCTTCGCAATCCGCAATCGGAAATCGGACGTCCGCAATCAACCAAACGCGTCCCCGACCGCGTCGAGAAGCTTCTCGAAGAGGGAGCGGTTGTTCTTGCCCAGTGACTCCAGCCCGAGGGACTCGCCGAGTTCCTGCAGCAGTTTGCGCTGCTTGTCATTGATCCGGTCAGGCACCACCACCCGCACGGTCACCAGTTGGTCGCCGCGGCGGTTGCTGCGCAACGCGGGCACCCCTTTGCCGCGCAGGCGGAAGGTCGTGCCGTGTTGCGTGCCGGCCGGGATGGTCAGTTTGGTGTTGCCGTCCAGCGTGGGCACGTCCACCTCGGCTCCCAGGGTCGCCTGCACGATGTTGACCGGCAGTTCGAGCAGGATGTCGTTTTCGTGGCGCTGGAACAGGCGATGCGCCTTCACGCTCAGCACCACGTAGAGGCTGCCCGGCGGGCCACCGCGCTCCCCAGGTTCCCCTTCACCCGCCAGGCGGATGCGCATCCCGTCGTCGACACCGGCCGGGATGGAGACCGACAGCTTGCGGGTGACGCGGACCCGCTTCTGGCCGCGGCAGGTGGTGCACGGGCTGGTGACGATCTCGCGCTCGCCGTTGCAGCGCGGGCAGGTGGTGACGCTGACGAACTGGCCGAGGATCGTCTGCTGTGCCCGGCGCACCTCGCCCGTGCCGTGGCACTGCGGGCAGCGCACTGGCTGGGTGCCCGGCTCCGCGCCCGATCCCTGGCACTGGGGGCAAGTCTCCAGCCGCGGCACCTCGATCTCTTTCTCCGTGCCGAAGACCGCTTCCCGGAAGGTGATATCCAGGTCGTAGCGGAGGTCAGTGCCGCGCGCCGGGCCCCGTGCCGCGCCCCGCGCGCCGCCGAACCCGCCGAAGAACTCCTCGAAGATGTCGCCGAACCCGCCGAACCCGCCGAACCCGGCGCCTGGCGCGCCCTGCCCGAAGCCAGATTGGGCTGCCGCGTGGCCATAACGGTCGTACATCTGCCGTTTCTCCGCGTTGCTCAGCACCTCGTACGCTTCGTTGACCTCTTTGAAGCGTTCTTCGGCGTCCCCGGCCTTGTTCACGTCGGGGTGGTATTGCCGCGCCAGCTTGCGGTAGGCGCTCTTGATCGCGTTGTCGTCGGCACTCCGGGGAATGCCCAAAACTTCGTAGTAATCGCGTTTACTCATTACTTGTTACTCGCTACTGAAAGCTGGTTACTTGTTACAAATGACAGGTCCGCTCACCACGCAATACGCAGTACGCAATACGCCTACGTCACCCCTGGTCCTTCGGCACTGCCTGCTCGCCGCCCTCATCCCCATCTTCCCAACTGATGATCCACACACAGAGGCCCGCCAGGGCAATCGTAGCTGCAATCAGCGCGGCCCACTGTCCAGCCTGGAATCCCACGTTGCGGGCCGCCACGAGCACGATGACCACCATCCCGACCGCCAGCACGGCCCAGGAGATCAGATTAGGATGCGCATCCCAAAGCTTACGAAGTTGACTCATGTTTCCTCTCCCGTTGACCGATGACCGATGACGATGGACCGCGGCCGGCCGTCAACCGTCAGCCGTCTTCAAGCCAAGAACATCTCAAACAGCAGCTCATCCACATAGCGGCCATCCACGAACGCCTGCCGCGCCAGCCGGCCGCAGGGCTGAAAGCCCAGCGTCGCGTAGAAGGCTTGCGCGTCGAGATTATCGGCCCGCACGGTGATGACGAACTTGGCAAAGCCGGCCTGCCGGGCGTAGCTGAACGTCGCCTGGCTCAGGCGGCGGCCGATGCCCCGGCCGCGCCAGGGCGCCAGCACAAACGTGCCCAACACGCCGACGTGATCCATCGCCCCCGTAAACGTCGCATACAGGTCCAGCGATTGGAAGCCGGCCACGAGATCACCCACCACGGCAACCGTCACCCGGGCGCGCGGCGGCAATTGTTCCAGGTACGCCCGCTCTTGGGCCGGCGTGAAGGGCCGATCCACGACGGTCTGCCCCCCTTCGGCCACGACGGCGCGCCACACCGCGGCGATCGCCTCTGCGTCGTCGGGCGTGGCGACGCGGATGGTCGGGACCGGCAAAGGCAGGCCCAGCGCAGCCCAGGCCTCGCTCACCTGGATGGCGGTTTCGGCCAGGGCGCCGCGAGTGTCAATCACGCGGTCGGCCTGGGCAAGCAGCTGCGCCTGGGGCATCTGGTTTGCCAACCGCCGCCGCGCCTCGGCCTCGGTCATGCCGCGGCCGGCCGCCAGGCGAGCGATCTGCGTCGCCTCCGGACAAACTGTCACCCACACCTGGTCGCACAGGCGCCGGCTCAGCCCGGCTTCCAGCAGCTTGATCGCCTCGATGACCACGACGGGCGCACTCGACGCGGCCACCCGCGCCGCAATGACCTGCCCGACGGCCGGATGGACGATGGCTTCCAGCCGGGCCAATGCGGCCGGATCGGCAAAGACGCAGCGGCCCAGCGCGCCGCGGTCAATCCGGCCGTCCGGCCCCACGATTGCCGGGTCGAACTCGGCCACCACGGCCGCATAGGCCGGGCCGTCGGGCGCGATGACCTGGTGCGCCACCTGGTCGGCATCAATCCCCTCCGCGCCCAGCGCGACCAGGTTTTGCAGGACAGTGCTCTTGCCCGTCCCGATGCCACCGGTCAGCCCGATGACGATGGGGCGGCCGCGTTCTTGGACCGCCTGGATAGGATGCCCTTTCATAGCGGCAGGTAACGCACCTGGCCTTCCCATTCGCCTTTCAGACTACATTCTGATATCAGCAGAATATCTTCAATGACACGACCAAGCTGAGCGCTTGGGTCAACTTCGAATACGCCTGGCATGGCGTGGCCGACCTGAGCACGGTCGTAGGCGTGTTTTGTGATCGTGGCAACATCGTGGGTTAGCAGCACCCGTCCTTCCCTCGCTGCCCATTCCAGCACCGTGGCATCATCTGCACCGGAAAGGCCAACATCTTGAACGCGAACGACGTCCATTGACTAAGCTCATCGGCGGCAATGGGGTACAGCGGAATTGCCGTCCGGTGCAGCGCCTT
>MNXL01000200.1 GCA_001871755.1 Anaerolineae bacterium CG2_30_64_16 | reverse complement strand
GGTCGAGGTGTGCGATGGAAAGCTCTACGGCCGCGGCGCGGTGGACGCCAAAGGGCCGTTGGCCGCGTTCGCGGCCGCGGCCGCGCTGGTGGGGCCGCAGCCCGGCTGGCGCATCATCGTGGTCGGCGCGGTGGAAGAGGAAGCCGCCACCTCCAAAGGCGCCCGCCACGTCGCGAGCCACCACACCCCCGCGTTCGCCGTGATCGGCGAGCCGACCGGGTGGGGGCGGGTCGCGCTGGGCTACAAGGGCCGGCTGCTCGCTGACGTCACCATGCAGCGAACCATGTCCCACACGGCTGGGCCGGCTGTCAGCGCGCCGGAACTGGCGGTCGGCTATTGGAATCGCGTGTCGGCGCGGCTGGCCGAGCTCAACGCGGGCCGCGTGCGGGTATGGGATCAGGTGCAGGCCGGGTTGCGCGGCTTCGACTCGGCCGACGATGGCCTGTTGGAGACCGCCCACATGCGGCTCGGCTTCCGCCTGCCTTTGGACATGGGACCGGAGGAGCTCAAGGGTCTGCTGCGCTCGTTGGACGGCGCCGGCGACCTGGCATTTCATGGGGAAGAGCTTGCGTACCGGTCCGAGAAGAACACGCCACTGGTGCGGGCGTTCCTGGCGGCCGTGCGCGGCCAGGGCGGCGCGCCCGGTTTCGTCGTCAAAACCGGCGCCTCGGACATGAACGTGGTCGGGCCGATCTGGGGCTGCCCGATCCTGGCCTACGGCCCGGGCGACAGCAGCCTGGACCACACGCCGGCGGAGCACGTGGAGCTCGCCGAGTGGAAGCAGGGCGTCGCGGTGCTGGCGGACGCGTTGCGGCGGCTGACGATCCCATCGCGGGCATGAGAATGCCGGGCATCATTATGTCGGCGTACAGGCTGTTGACGCGGGTTCGCACTCGCTCTGTACTGGACTGCGCCACAGATCGACCGCGTGGCGAAACGGCCGCCACTCCGCTCGGCTGATCCTCTAACTGATTTGGAATACACCCATTTGAGAAGCCGCAGCTCCTTGAGGGGGCGCCAGGCTGAGCTGTTGGTATCCTCTCAAAAAGGCAGGGACAAATCTGCTCAAGCCGAGTCCGTGACTCGGCGGGCGAGCGGCGGATCACGGATCCGCCTTGAGCTGCCCAGAACTATTGAGAGGATACAGATGTTGCGTATCTTCTCGATTCCTAGACCCCATACGTCACGATCACCAGATCCCACCGATCCAACGCCGGCACGGTGAAAGTGATCTGATCGCCTGCGGTCTGGAAGTCCAACGCCTGCGGCCGGCCGGCATTGGCATCGGGCGAGGCCAGCACGACCGATGCGACGGGACCGCTTACCCGCAGCGTCACCGGGATGTCGCGCTGCGGCGTGGGCGGTTCGTGCAGGACGTTCCACAGGGTGTTGTTCACGCCCACCAGGTTGACCAGGCTCAGCGTGGCATACCCCGGCGCCTCCCGGGCGATGACCCACACGCTTCCCTTGCGCGGCTTGCTGCTGTAGTCCTCGATGCCAAGCCGAACCCGGCCAGCTTCTCCCACCGTGTCGTAGGGCAGCAGCGCAAGCGCCGGATCGGCGAGCCAGTTCTCGTAGCGGACCACGAAGTCGTAGTACTCGCGCATCACCGCGGCGAATTCCGGCCGCATGGTCGCGTATTTGGGGTAGTACGGGTCGCACAGGGCGCCGTCCGCTTCGCCGAGCAACAGGTGAAAGCCACCGTTCGCGTAGATGGCTGCGCTGGCCAGCCGGGCCGCCTCTTCAGCCTGGGGCGCCTTCTCCGGCTGATCTTTGGTCAGGCAGAACGGACTGACGTACGCGGCCAGGATCACCTGCTTTGCGCTGCCGGCCGCGGCCTTGCCGCGCACGATCAGCCGCTGCAAGTCGTAGTAGGTGTCGTGGGGCGGCCACACCTCGATGTAAACCGCGGCCTGGTCGTGCGCGGCCGTCAATTCGGTGGGCCAGTCGTTGACGTTGTTGAAGATCACCTGGGCGCCCGGTTTGGCTGCCGCCACCGCCTCTGCGCTGCGATCGATCAACGGCCCAAATGCGTCGGCGACGTCCACCACCGGCCCGTCCTTCCCGCTGACGTGCGCCTGCTTCGGAAAACCGTACTGGTCCATGTGAATGCCGTCGAAGTCCAGCTCGGCCACAGCTTTGACGTATTCTCCCACGATCACGTCGTTCCACGGCGAGCCAGGTGCGATGTTCATGATGTAGAACAGCCGCTCGATGCTCTCCGGCGCGCCGTCGGCCTTGAACAGCGCCCACGCCTGGTGTTCGGCGAAGTATTCCGGTTCGGCCCCGTACACCGCGCCATAGGCCAGCGCAGCCATGTTGTGGCGGTGCGCCAGGTCGATCTTCTGTTTGACCGTGGTGAGCGACAGGCGGCGTCCCATGCCGTCCACAAACAGGTCCTCGCCGGGTGGCGGCAGCAGGGCATAGTGACGCCACATCCAGTCATAGAACTGGACGACGTTGATGTGGTACTTGCTCAAGGTCGCGGCGCGCGTGGCTGTGTCCGGCTCGTCGGCCCCGAAGTCGGCAAAGAAGCCGTAGCGCGGCGCCAAAGCCCAATTACTCAGCACGTCCAGGGCAGTGGCGGCCGTGGCAACCGCGCGGCCCGCGGTGTCGAGCACCGCAACTTCCACGCCGTAGCCGCGGAAGTCGTCCGCCGGCGGCTGCAAGCTAAGGGTCGCGGTGATGGTCTGGCCAGCGGACAGGTCGACCGGGACCCGTGCGGTCGCGACCGTGTCCATCAGGTGCATCAGGTCGAGGGCGACCTCCCCGACGAACGCTGTCTGGCCGCGGTTGGCCAGGATCACGGTAATTGCGGGGCGTTCTCCCGGCAGATATGTGGCCTTGTCCAGGTAGACGTCCAGGAGGGAGATGTCGGGTGGCGTTGGGGTCATGGTTGGCTCCAAAGTTGGTGTGAGGTCCGCTGACGGCGCCGGCGGCCTGGCCGAACCGGCCGCGCAGCCGGAGAGAATGACTACCAGTAGGATCAGCAGCAGGTGGTGTCGGTCAACACGCCGTCCTGTCATGATGTCTCTTCCAGCGCGTGACACAAAAGTAGATACATGGCGTGGGACCAAAGCAGGGGCTGGGCGATGGGACCGCGTTGGCCGACCCAGGGTTGATAGGTTTCGGGGTGAATGAGATGCTGCGGCGCCTGCTCGGCCAGGTTCCCACGCGCATCCGCCTGCGCCTCGATCCAGGCCAGCAACTCGGCAGCCCGTTCTCGTTGGCCGGTGGCAGCATAGTACCACCCCAACCACGCCGTGAGCAAGATCCACTCGCCGCCGCCGTAGTACTCATCCCCCGCGAATCGGTGCACCCCGCCGCCTTCGGCCCGCAAGCCACGCTCGATCAACGCCACGGTACACGCGAACGCGGGATGTCCTACCGGCACAGCGCCGTGGGGCAGCGCCACGCCGATCAGCGAGCCGTCCACTCCGCCAGATGGCGCGCTGTCTGGCGCGCTGTCTGACCCCGGCAGGAACTTGGTGAAATGGCCGATCTGGTCAGTTACGTCAAGCAGTTCCGCACGCACGGCGTTGGCCGCGTCGAGCAGATCGGGCCGATCCAGCAATCCGGCGGCCGCGGCCAAACCGCCCCAGACAGCGGCTTGCGTGTAAGCATGACGCTGGTTCCCGTTTTCCTCCCAAAGATCATAGTTCGGCACACGCCACAGCGCAGCCAGGTAGCGCGCCGCCGTTTCGATCGCCTCTCGCCATCCGGCTGGCAAGTCCTCACGCGGATCGCGAGCGCCGTGCGTCGCCGCCCAGCGCCTGGCGTGGTCGCCCACGGCCCACAACCAGGTCCCAATGCCATCGAGCTGGAAGTTGGGCCACCAATCGGCGCCTACCGTTCCCTCGATCGTGTAGCGCGTGTGCAAGATCGCGGCGTCGTCTAATGGCCGGCCCTCAGCAATGCACGCTTCCGCGCGGGTCACCGCTGCGCGATGGACGACAATCACACCGGCAGCCCACTCGTGGAAACGATGGGCGGCGGCGTGCTCACCCACCAGATCCAGGGCATAGGCGATATAGCTGCCGTCCCGAAACCAGGAATACTGGTAGTCCGGCATGGTCGGACAGGCCACGAACGCCCCGCCGGGCGCCTGATTGGCCAGGATGACCTCGATGCTATGTTGGCGCAAAGCCGGCATAGATGCTCCTCAATGCAGGTGCCAGGCACTTCGCCTGTCCAGCAACGTATCTTCTATCCGCTGAAGTTGCGGCTCGCAGACCAGAAAAGTGCCTGGCACCTGACTTACGGACAACACCTTACGCTTTGAGCGCGCCCGAGGTCAGGCCTTGGACGAAGTAGCGCTGCAACAGCACATAGATAACCAGCACCGGGATCACCGCGATCAGGCTGGCGGCGAACACCAATCCCCAATCCGAAGCGTGCTGCCCCTGGAAGTTCGCGATCGCGATCGGCAGCGTCCGCTTCTTCGCCTCGTTGATCACGGTCAACGCCCAGATATACTCATCCCAGGACCCGAGAAAACTGAAGATGGCCACCGTTGCCAGCGCCGGGGTTGAGAGCGGCAGTATCACCCGTGTAAAGATGGTGAAGTATCCGCCCCCATCTAGCAAGACGGCCTCTTCCAGTTCACGGGGCAACCCCTCGAAGAAGCCCCGCAGTAGAAAGGTGTTGAACGCCATTCCGCTCGCGGCATATACGACCACCAATCCGCCCAGTTTGTTGATCAGATTCAGGTTGCGGGCCAGCACAAACTGGGGGATGATCAGCATCATCGCCGGCATCATCATCATGGCCAGCATGAGGTAGAAAAGGGTGTCCTTGCCGCGAAAGTTGAAGCGTGCGAAGGCGTAGGCCATCATGGAGGTCAGGACGACCACCACGGCCATTACCACGACCGCCACGCGCAGGCTGTTCCAGAAATAGAGGGCAAAGTTGTTCGACGTCCACGCCTTGACGAAGTTCTCCAGGGTCGGGCGCGCGGGGATGAACTGCGGCGGGAATTCAAACACGTACACCTGCCCCTTGAAGGCCGTGGAAACCATGTAAAGAAACGGGCCCGCCATGATGATCGCACCCAACAGCAGGGCCAGATACAACACAACCCGATTGAACAAGCGCCGCCCTCCCTGATTCCTGGACATCTCAGACCTCCACATCGCGGCGCAGGAACTTCATCTGCAAGAAGCTGACGGTCACAACAATCGCCGCCAAGACATAGCTGAGCGCCGCGCCGTAGCCAAACTTCAGGTACTTGAACCCCTGGTTGTACATGTGGCTCAGCAGCACTTCCGTGCGCTGCATCGGACCACCGCCGGTGATCAGATAAATAGAGATGAAGGCCTGAAAACCACCGATCACGAGCATCACCAGCACGAAAATCACCGTCGCCCGGATCAAGGGCAAAGTAACGCGCCACAGTTTCTGCCAGCCGTTCGCCCCATCGATCGCCGCCACCTCGTACAGCTCGATCGGCACCGTTTGCAACGCCGCCAGGAAGATCAGCATGGACCAGCCGATCCCTTTCCAGATGCCCAGGCCCATGATCGGCGCCCAGGCCGCGGTGGGGCTGGCCAGCCATCCCACCGGCGTCTTCATGATGTGCAACACGTTCACCAGTAAATAGTTCACCAGCCCAGCCCGGCTGGAATCAAACAGGTATTTGAAGAGCAACGATACGATGACCCACGAGGTAATCACCGGGAAGTAATACAGCGTGCGGAAGAAGGTCTTTCCCCGCACAGCCTGGTTCACTAACAGCGCGGCCGTCAGGCCCAGGATCATCTGGCCGACGACCGTGACCGCGGCATACGCAAGCGTGTTACGCAGCGCTCGCCAGAAGATCGGGTCCTTGAACACCGCCTCGTAGTTGGCGACGCCGACGAAACTGCTCACCTGACCCGGCAACAGCTTCCAATCGTAAACGCTGATCTGGAGCGCTCTGAGCAGCGGATAGATCATCCACGCCAGGAACAGGAGCATGCCTGGCGCCAGGAACAGATACGGGATCACACGCTGAGAACCGCGCAGTTTCATGGGGTGCTACTCCTGACTCGAACGATCCGGAACCAACAGGACAACCAGCCACGAATTACGCAAAGCTATCTTCCGAATTCGAGAAATCCGCGCAATTCGTGGCTGGGAATTCTTGCCTGACGTGCTATGACTACTTGGCCAGCAAGGCGTCGATTTCGGCCGTGGCCTTATCGAGCGCCTCTTGCACCGGCATCTCCTCTCGCAAGATGGCCTGCCCGGCGTTGGTCAGGTATTCCTCCATCTTGGTCCAGGCCGGATGCGGGGTGCGGGCTTTGGCCGTGTTCAACTGCTCCAGGAAGGTGCCGTAGTAGGGATGGCTCTTCATGTAGTCGCTGTCGATCAGCTTGTTGAGGACCGGCATCTGTCCCGTCTCGGCCATCTTGAGCTGGTATTCCTCCGACTGCGTGAAAGCCAGGAACTTCAGCGCTTCTTCCTTGTGCTGCGACTGCTGCATCATCACGATGTCCTCACCGCCGACCACCGAGATGTGACCGCCCTTCCCCGCCGGCATGAGGATCGCGTGCAATTGCTTGTCGGGGAACTGTGATGCGAAAATCGGATACATCCAGGGACCATCCAGGTAGTTGGCGTAGAGGTCGGTCGCGTAGCCGTCACCGGCCGACACACCGCCACCCAGGATCGACGGAGAGAGGCAGCCGTCCTTGAACATCTTGAGCAGGAACTCGTAGGCCGCCACAGAGTCGGGGCCGTTCAGGTAACCGGTCGCCTTGGTGATCTCAGGGTCAGTGATGCTGCCACCAAAACTCCAGATCCACGGGAGCACGGCCCAGCCGTACGTGCCGCCGTCGGCGAAGACGTACTTGTCCTCACCGAGCGCTTTCACCTTGGCGCATTGCGCCGCAACGTCATCCATGGTCTGCGGGGGCTCAGCGATACCAGCGGTCTCGTACATCTCCTTGTTCCAGAACCACACGCGCGTGTTCGTGTCCAACGGCAGCCCATAGTAGTGACCATTGTAGAAGTTGGTCGACAATGGGCCAGGGAACACTGCCGCCTTGTACTGCTCGAAATCGGGCATCACCTCGTCCAACATCGCCAGCGCGCCGATGTCGGCCAATTCCGGCACCCAGATGATGTCCGAGCGGATCAGATCCGGCGCCACACCGCCGGCCATCGAAGTCAACAGCTTCTGCCGGAACTGGTCATAGGGCACTGCCAGCGATTCGACCTTGATGCCAGGATTGGCCGCCTCGAACGCCGGGATGAGCACCTTGGTCAACGTTTCGTTCTCCGGTGAAACCTCGTTGTAAGCGTGCCAGAACGTCAGCGTGACCGGCGCCTTCGGCGCGGCCGTGGGCGTGACGACCACCTGGACCTGCTTCTCCTTCTCGACGACCTGGGTCACGACCTTCTCCACCACCTGGGGAGTCGGCGCCACACAGGCGGACACGATCGTCAGCACCAGGCTGACGATCACAACCAGAGCCATGAACTTTCCAAGCTTCATCTTGTCCCCTCCTGAATTGATTTGGAATTGGATCGACTCGATCGACTGGTTGCTTCCGGGATTGATTCGCTACCCCTCACCTCCTTGGTACTTGTAGAGCTCTCTCGGAAAGTGGTTGCCGTGGGACACTACAGCGAATTTAGAAAGGAACGAAGGGGCCGGTGGGAGCAAATTCGTTGATGTCCCCATTCGCTGTAGTGTCAGGGGGAGCAGCAAAGACTTTCCGAGAGATCTCTTGTAAAGAAACACCTTATCTCAATTCGCTCAGATCGGAGAGCTGAAGAGCTCGTTCAGCACGAGGCTCGCAGCGCCCCGCGCCCACGAGTAGTCCTCCAGGGGTTCAACTATCAGATTCATGTCGTCAGCAAAGTTGTCGAACATCTGAGCCCGTAGCGCTTGTTGCATCGGTTCCAACCAGAACTGGCTCCCGCGAACTCCTTCACCGCTCAGTATCAGATGGGCGGGGTTGAAGACGTTGACCAGCGTGGCCAGTCCCTGGCCGAGCCAAAAGCCGGCCTTCCGATAAATGTCAATGGCTGTCGCATCTCTCGCCTGCGCCAGCCCCAAGAGATCCTCTGGCGCTTGCACGTCCAATCCGAGCCCTTGCGCCTGCGCCACCAACGCCGGGTCGCTAACCAGCGCCTCCAGGCAGCCGCGTCGGCCGCAGTTACAGAGCGGGCCGTCCGGCCAGACCGGGATGTGCCCGAACTCGCCCGCACCGCCGCGGCCGCCGCGCAACATGCGACCATTCACATAGGCGCCCATGCCCACGCCGCGTCCGACAGTCACCACCAGAAAATCACCGATACCGCGGCCGTTGCCAAAAAGCGACTCGTACAAAGTCAAGGTGTTCACGTCGTTATCCAACACCACGCTGCTGGACAACCGGTTTTCCAGCAACTGCCGCAGAGGCACCTCATGCCAGCCCAACAGCGGAGAATGGTGACAGATGCCGGCTTCGTGGTCTATGAAACCGGGCAACCCCACCCCGATGCCGATCAGTTTCTCTGTGGCGACAGCCGCCTGGCGCAAGAAATCAACGATCGCGCTTTCAAGCCGATCCAGGTAACCCGGCACATCCTGCGGATTGGCAGCCGGCGCGACATGACATCGCACAACGTCGCCGTAAAGATCCGTCAGCGCGAGGATGATGGCTTGTGGTGTCAGCTTCAAACCCAAGGCGTACCCACCCGCCGGATCGATCTCCAGAAGCACGGGCCGCCGCCCCCCGGTCGAGGGACCACTGGCCACCTCCTGGATCAGGCCGCCCGCCAGCAGGCCGCGCGTGATGTTGGTGACGGTGGCTTGAGACAACCCACTCTGTCCTGCGACTTCGGTACGCGAGATCGGCCCGCGATTCTTGATCAGGTTGAGCACCAGGTGACGATTGAGATCGCGCATCAGTTCGCGGTTACCGGAGCGTGCGGGCATAGTTTCATCCTTGTCAGGCTACTTACTTTATTCACTGAAGAAATCAAGTTGATTCTAGCACATATCCAACCCGTTGTCAAGACCCAATTGACGTCCCGGAAGCAGATTTAAGGCAGTACCGCAAAAGTCACTCGCCTTTCAGCCTGTCATTCCGAGCGAAGCGAGGAATCTCTTTGTGGCACCGAGATTCCTCGCTCGCAAAGGACGCTCGCTCGGAATGACAAAAGTGAGTTTTGCGCTACTGCGATTTAAGGTTAGCCGGTAGTTGGCCAAAGGGGAATCACGAGCCCCGAAACAAAGAGAGAGCCCCCGAATTTGACCAGAACGATTCGATGTAGTATAGTTCCATGTGTGACTATACTCGCCACGGTCATAAAGTGAGGTTGTCCGATGCGGGCATCGTCTCGATGCACAGCATCGGCGTCACCTTGTCACCTTGTCAAGTATATCTCGATTCGCGTGACCTGATCGGAGATCGAGCGCCCATGCATCCGTTCAAACCCGAATTCCATAGCACTGAAACCGGCCGCGCCATGCTCCGAGAGCTGGTCGGGGACGTGGACCCCACCGGCCTGGAACTGCTGCGGCTCGTCAAGATAGTCTCGAACCAGTATGACGCCCTCGTCGGGGAGCGCCTGCGCGCGGCGGACCTGTCCGGATCGCGCTGGCGGTTGCTGCTACGGCTGCATGGAGAAGAGCAGGATGCCGACAGTCAAGGCATCTCGCCCACGCACCTCAGCCGCTGCCAAAACGTCAGCAAGAACACCATCAGCGCGCTGCTGCGGGGACTGGAAGAACAGGGGTTGATCGAGAGAACCCTGGACCCGGACGATAAACGCGCCTTCCGCATCCGACTGACCGAGGCAGGACGAGCCAGGGTCCGGGAGACGGCCCCGCAGCACCTGGCCTTTTTGAACACCTTGATCGAGGGGCTGACCCCTGACGAACGAGGGCAACTCATCCAACTGCTCGGCAAACTGCGCCACTCGCTGTTGACGCACGCTGAAAGCCAGAAAGCCGAGTCGTCTACTTCAGGAGGCAACTAACTTGCAAGCATCACCGGCCTTACCGCGTGGGCAGGGCATGGGTTTCACCAGCCTGGGTCGCGCTATCCGCTATTTAGGTCATTACCGCAATTACGCGCTCGCCGCTTACGGCGCGCTGCTCATTTCGGTGGCCGCGCAGTTGGCCGTGCCACAGTTGGTGCAACGCATCATCGACGCCATCACCAACGGCATCACCGCGCAAAAGATGGCTGTGGCGCCGGCCGCGTTCCAGCCCCTTGCGCTCCAGGCGCTCGGCTGGACGGCCGATCAGCTCGCCCGATACCGGGACGGTGCGGAGACCGCCCTCATCTCGGCCGGCCTGCTGATCCTGGCGTTCGCCGTCGCCCGGGGCCTGTTTGCGTTCGCCCAGGGCTATATGTCCGAATGGACCTCGCAAAGCGTGGCGTTCGACTTCCGCAACGAGCTATACGCCAAGATCCAGCGCCTGTCCTTCTCCTACCACGACCGCAACCAGACCGGCCAGCTCATGATCCGGGCCACCGATGATGTGGAAAAGCTACGTCTGTTCATCGGCCAGGGGCTGTTGATGACGGCGCAGGCGCTTCTCTTGCTGGTGACGGCGCTGACCATCCTGCTGGTGACCAACGTCAACTTGATGCTGGTCCTCTTGCCCATCCTGCCGATCGCGTTCATCGTTTTCGTGATCTTTGGCAGGATCGCGCAGCCGCTGTTCATGAAGGTACAGATCAAGTTATCGCGGCTGAACACGATCCTCCAGGAAAATCTGGCCGGGATCAAGGTCGTCAAGGCGTTCGTGCGGGAGCCGGAGCAGCAGGCGCGCTTCGAGACCTCGGCCGAAGATCTGATGCAGCAGGGGATTCAGGTCGCGCGCATCTTCTCGTTCGTGTTCCCCGTGGTCTTCCTGCTGGCCAACCTGGGGCAGGCCGGCGTGTACTACTTCGGCGGGGAACAGATCATCGGCGGCACGCTGACCTTCGGCGAGTGGCAGAAGTTCAGCCTCTACCTGGCCTACGTCTTCATGCCGCTCGGCATGTTGGGCATGATCATCAACCAGATGTCGCAGGCAGGCGCATCGGCCCAGCGTATCTTCGAGATCCTGGACACCCAGAACGAGGTCGTCGACAAGCCGGACGCAGCCGCCCTGTCGCCCGTTCAGGGCTGCGTGGCATTCCAGGACGTCACCTTCCGCTACTTCGGCGGCGGTGACCCGGTGCTCAAGGATGTGACCTTCACCGCGGAGCCGGGCCAGACGGTCGCCCTGTTGGGCGCCACCGGCAGCGGCAAAAGCACGATCATCAATCTGATCCCGCGCTTCTACGATGCGACGGCCGGCCGGGTGACCATCGACGGTCACGACGTGCGCGACGTGACGCTGGACTCGCTGCGGTCCCAGATCGGCATCGTGTTGCAAGACACCACGCTGTTCAGCGGCGCCATCCGAGACAACATCGCCTTCGGCCGGCCCGACGCCAGCATGGACGAGATCGTCGCGGCCGCCAAGGCTGCGGCCGCCCACGACTTCATCCTGGAGTTCGTCCAGGGCTACGACACCTCGGTGGGCGAGCGCGGCACGACCCTTTCGGGCGGACAGAAGCAGCGCATCGCCATCGCCCGCGCCCTGTTACTCGACCCACGCATCCTGATCCTGGACGACTCGACCTCCAGCGTGGACGCGGTGACCGAGTACCAGATCCAGCAGGCGTTGACCAAATTGATGCGGGGCCGGACATCCTTCGTCATCGCCCAGCGCATCAGCACCGTCCGCAACGCTGACCTGATCCTGGTGCTAGATCACGGCCGGATCGCGGCCCAGGGCCGGCATGAAGAGCTGATGGAGCACAGCGCGATCTACGCGGAGATCTACGCGTCGCAGCTTGTCGAAGATGCGCACGAAGCCGAGGCAAGTGGCAAATAGCAAACTGCAAATCGCAAATCGCAAATCGCAAATTGCAAATTGTAGCGGGAGATGGAGAGGCCATGGATGGAGTAAAGAAGGAAGGGCAGAAGCAGACGAGTACAGCGGCCAGTTTCGCTATGTTTGAGGAGTGGGTGGCGACGGTACCGGAGGATATCCGGGCTGATCCGCTCTGGTCATTCGATGCTTACCGCAAGGCGCTGTTTCTTTACGATCTCGTATGGACAGATTGCGAACAACTGATGCCGACCCGCGCGGCCGCGCCATCATCAGCCAGGTTGTAGACAGTGCAGGTTCTATCTCGGCCAACATCGAAGAGGGCTACGGTCGAGGGTTCGGCAAGGATCGCGATCACTTCTTGCGCTTCTCTATCGGCTCGGCACGCGAGACCCGTGGGTAGTACTTCCGTTCTCGCCATCTTTTGCGACCGGAAGTAGTGAAACACCGCGTGGGCCTGATCAGCGAAATCATCGCCCTTCTCGTTAACGAACACTCAAAGCATCGTCATGCTTGAAGGGGCAAACTGCAAATTGCAAATTGCAACATCTGCCATTTGCCATTTGCCATCTGCCATCTGCCATTTGCCATTTGCCATCTGCCATCTGCCATCTGCCATTTGCCATTTGCCATCTGCCATCTGCCATCTGCCATTTGCCATTTGCCATCTGCCATCAGCTATCGGCCATCGGCTACCGATACCACCCGCATTCCTTGATCGTCTCGTACATCACGATCACATTCTCCACCGGTGTTTCGGGCAGCAGATAGTCATGGCTGGGCGAGGCGATGAAGCCGCCGCCGGGCATCATGATATCCAGGGTTTTGCGTGTCAGCTCGCGGGCCTGCTCGGCCGTGCCCTCGATGAGCGATTGCGTGTCGATGCCACCCATGAAAGTGAACTGAGCGCCGAAATCGTGCTTCAGCCCGGCCAAGTCCATGCCGTAACATAGCGGCTGCACCGACTGCATCCCGTCCAGCCCGATGGCGATCATATCGGGCAGCAGCGCCCGGATGCTGCCATCGCAGTGCAGGATGACATACTTGCCGAACTCGTGCCCCAGATCGACGAACCGCTTCAGGTGCGGCAGGATGAAGCGGCGGAAGAACTTCGGGCTGAGCATCGGCCCGGCCTGCGCGCCGAAATCATTGCCGATGAAGAAGATGTCGATGGCGTCCCCGCTCGCCTCGAAGATGCGCCGGCTGACGCCCAGGTAGTAGTCGGCTGTGTGCTGCGTGACCGCATCGACGATCTCCGGGTTGTCGTACATCTGATAGATCAGCCCGTCGAAACCCAGTAGATCGATGGCGTCGTGCCAGAAGGGGGACCATTCGCCGCCCAGGATGGCGTACTGACGATCGTACTTCAACGCGTCTTCCCGGATGTGGCTGGCATCCATCCACTCGGGATCGGGCCAGGGATAGGCGTGGACCTCGGCGGCGGACTTTGCGCCTTTCAGCGGCTCGTTGAGCGGCATCCCGTAACCGTAGCCATGCCGCTCGATCCCGAACGGCGTCCGGTAGGTGGCGTCGGGATGGCTCAGGTTGAACGTCGGATGCGCGCGCTGCGGGCCGATGTAACTGGTGAAGACCCGGCGGAAATCGTCGCCCAGGTGCGCCAACAGGCTCTCGTCATCCGGCAACCCCAGATACACGCGCGCGAGCTCCTTCCACTCCGGCGAGGCGCCCAACCAGCACGGCACGTGATCCGGATCGCGGTGGGCCAGCGATGTAAGAACACGCTCTCGAGAAGTCATCTGGCGGGACATAGCAACTCCTTCGTGGAGCGTGGAGCGTAGAGCGTAGAGCGGAAACCCGACATCGCTCCACGCTCCACTCTTCACGCTCTACGCCTTCCCCAAACTCCCATACCTTCCATACTTATGCACCGCCTGGATCATCGCGACGAAATTCTCCGGCGGGATGCCGTCCATGATGCTGGTGGATGAGCCGCAGACCCAGCCGCCGCCCGGCCCCAGCTTCTCGCAGTACTCCTTGACCTTGGCCTCGATCTCATCTTTGGCGCCGAAGGCCAGCAGCGGCGTGTGGACGTTACCGATCAACGCCATCTTGCCGGCCCAACGCTTCTTCAGCTCGACGATATCGTTGGATTCCGGCTCGACCGGGTGGTTGGCGTCGATGCCGACCTCGTAAAGGATCGGCAGGATCGTGTCCAGCTTGCCGTCGGTGTGCATCAGCACTTTCAGGCCGTGAGCCTTGGCCGGCGCGATCAGCCGCTTCATCCGGTGCGGGAAGATCTGCAGGAACATTTGGGGGCGGATCAACAGGCCGGAGTTGTGCCCGATGTCGTCGTTGACCATCACCAACGCCAGGTCGTCGCCGAAGCGGTCGATCACCGCCCGCATCACCCGCTCCTGGTGCGTCAGCAAGATGTCCATCAGCCTTTCGACCAACGGCCGGTTATCGTAGAACATGTACAGCGAGTCGGTGACGCCGATCGCCAGCATCGCGCTGTCGAAAAACGACGTCAGGTTGGCGATGACGCCGACACCCGTGCCCTGCGCAGCCACCAGGTAGCGCTCCAGGTGGCGGAGCTGGTCGTCCAGCGACGGCGGCGGGTCCAGCTTGCTCTCCAGGTCGGCCCAGGTCTTGATTTCGCCATCCACGTAGTGCCGGGTGCCGTCCTCGGCCAGGCGAAAGACGTTGTTGGGCCGCCAGTTGAGATTGCACAGGACGGCATCCTCACCCTGACGAAGCGCGAACTCGACGTCGTCCTCCGGCGTGATCGACTGCCCGCCCTCAGCCGCGTCGCCGATCACGTAGAGTAGCTTGCGCTCCAGCACGTACTCGTACACCGCCTGACTGGTGACCCACAGCTCGATGTGGGGGACGCGATCCGGCTCCTGGTGGTTCAAGGCCGTCAGCAGGCGGTTGACGTTGGATTTGTCGTAGTCGGATGTTTGAATTTGCATTCGTCAGCCCCTACAAGAATTACACCACCGTGCCCTGCGCGCCGGCCACAACGCCGATGGCCTCGCGCAGGTTGTCTGTCTCGGTGGGCTCGCCCTTGAAACAAAACACGAGGGGTGGCCGTAACCCGTTCAGCCAGGTTTCATCCAAGAGTCGGTTCCCGGCAGCAGTAGCACTCCTGGGAGATCACTGCTCGTGGCCAAGAAAGCCGTAGCGCCCGTATCTGTGCACCGCCTTGACCATCGTGACGAAGTTCTGCGGCGGGATCCCCTCCACAATGCTGCCGGATGACCCCACCACGTAGCCGCCGCCCGGCGCCAACCGCTCGCAATAGGTCCGCACGGTTTCCTCGATCTCGGCCGGCGTCCCAAAGGCCAGCAAAGAGGTGGGCACGTTGCCGACAAACGCCAGCTTGCCGGCCCACTGCTCGCGCAGGGCGAAGATATCGTTGGCCTCAGGCTCGATGGGATGCACGATGTCGAACCCAAGATCGTGCACGATCGGCAACGCCATGTCGATCTTGCCAGCGGTGTGCAAGGCCAACAACTTCCCGTGCTCCCGCGCCGGCTCCATCAATCGTGCCATGCGCGGCCGGAAAACCTCCTCGAAGAGATCCGGGTTCACCATCAGCCCGGTCCGGTAAGCGATGTCATCGTCGATGAGGATGAAAGCCAGCTCTTCAGCAAAGCGATCACAAACGGCCCGAACGACCCGCTCCTGGTGACGTAACAGGATGTCCATCATCCGCTCGATGAAGGATCGCCGGTCCAGAAACGTGTAGAGCGCATCGGTCATGCCGATGGCCAATAACGCGCTATCGAAAAAGGACGTGAAATTGGCCACCACGCCAACGCCTGTACCTTGCGCCGCGCGCAAGTAGCGCTCCAGGTGCGAAAGCTGATCGGTCAGCGCGGGTGGCGGGTCCAGATCATCCAGATCGGCCCAGGACTTGATCCGGCCGTCGACGTAGTGCTCGGCGCCATCGGAGGCCCGCCCAAAGACGTTGCCCGGCCGCCAGAAGAAGTTGCAGGTTGCGGCATCCATGCCCAGGCGCTGGGCGAACTCGATATCGTCCTCGGGAGCGATCGATCGCCGGCCGATCCGGGCATCCACGATGTCGTACTTCAACTCGCGCTCCAGCACGTACTCGTAGATCGCCTTGCTGGTCACCCAAAACTCCAGGTGCGGCGCCCGATCCGCTTCCTGATGCTGCAGCACGGTCAGCAGCCGGTTGACATCCGCCTGGTCTGCCAACGCGATGCGCCCCGCACGCCTGGTCGGGGTGATGCTGACCCCTGTGACCTGCTGGCACAACTGTTGATGCTGTTCGATCGGCAGTGGTTTGACCAGGCTGCTGTGCGCGGGCGCGACCCCGGCCAACGGCAGACTCAGGCACAAATCACCATCGCCGTGTAACTGGCTGCCGCAGGAGTGGCGGATGATCAACTGCACCGGCAGCAAGACATGGCGCGGCTGAAGCGGCACCTCAGCATCGATCCGGCTGAGCAGCAGTTGCGCGGCGTTCAACCCCATGTTGTAGGCCGACTGCACGGCCACCGTGAGGAAAGGGAACAGGTGTGAGGCGTTGGGGAAATCGTCAAAACAAACCAGGGCGATATCATGCGGGATTCGCAGTCCCCGTTGCCCCACCGCCTCCACCACGCCCATCGCGATCGCGTTGTTGGCTGCGAAAACCGCGGTCGGCGCCACCCCTTCGTCGAGCAACTGAGCCATGAGCTGCTCGCCAGAGGTCACCCGGAACTCGCCGCGCCGGATCAGGCTCTGATCCAGCGCAATGCCGGCCTCGCTCAGCGCCACGCAATAGCCCGCGACGCGATCCTCCGCGGTCGACGTGGTCTGCGGGCCGGAGATCATGGCGATGCGGCGATAGCCGAGGCCAATCAGGTGCTTGACCAACGCGCGCGCCCCACCAAACGAGTCACCGATCACCGTATCCACTTCCCACCCCTCGACGCGGCGATCGATCAACACCGACGGGATCTTGCGCTCCCGCAGGATGTTCACGTTGGCAAGGCTGGAATCACACGGCGCAATGATCACACCATCTGCGCGCTGGCTGGTGACCGATTCGAGATAGCGCGCCTGCTTGGCCGGATCCTCATCGGTGTTGCACAAGAAGACGGTGTAACCCCGACCCTGGGCCGCGTCCTCCACGCCGCGGGCCACGGTGGTCCAGAAGGCGTTGGTGATGTCGGGCAGCAGCAGCGCCAGCGAGAGAGTCCGCCGGGAGCGCAGGCTGCGCGCCACTTCGTTCGGCACATAGCCCAACTCGCGGATCACGCGCTCGACCTTCTCGCGCGTCTCCACGCGCACGTTCGGCGCGTTGTTGATGACACGCGAGACCGTGACAGGGGACACACCGGCGCGCCGTGCGACGTGGGTGATGGTGGTCAACAGCTTCTCCTCGGGCGGCAGAAGTGACAGGACCGGGCTATACTTGACAGGGTGACAGGGTGACAGGGTGACAGGGTGACAGACCTCACCTGGCTCATGTCCAGCACAAGTGCGCGGGCCGCCGTTCGACAGGCTCACGATGCAGTCTCCCGACCGTGCCCGCCTTGCACCCGTTCCTGATATGAGCCACCTCACTTGATGACCGTGACGAGTTTACATGAGTGGATCATCAAACGGTTTCATGATA
>MNXL01000327.1:0-17629 GCA_001871755.1 Anaerolineae bacterium CG2_30_64_16 | reverse complement strand
TTTGTCATCAAGGAAGAAGCCCGCGGCCGCTTCGAGCTGGCGTATGGCCCGGGCGGCGCATGGGGCCAGGTGTTCGCCCGCTCACCCGGCTTTCGCGGCGTCACCCTGCTGCGCGACACGCAGGACCGGCGGCGGTATCTGATGATTGAGGTCTGGGACACGGAAGCCCAACGCGAGCGGGCGCTGGCCGAGCGCAGAGCCGAATACGCCAGCCTGAGCGCCGCCCTCGCTGAATGGTCCGAGGCCAGGGCCGAGCTGGGCGTCTTCACCATACTGGCCCAGGCGACGGTGCGCCCGACGCGCGGAGGCCGCTGATGCGTACTGCGAAATTCATGTCGTACCTCCTGCTTCTGTGCTGCTGCCTGCCGCTGCTGGCAGCCTGTGCGCGGCCGAGCGCGGCCGAAGGCGTCCCAACCGTGCGCCTGAACGATCTGCAGCAGCTGCCGCCCACTCCGCCGGCCGACGTCGTGCCGCTGCGGGTGGCCGTGGCCGCAGTCATCTCGCCGCGCAGCAACGTCGAGAGCTACACGCCGCTGTTCAACTACCTGGCCAACAAACTCAATCGGCCGGTCGAAATGGTGCAGCGCCGCACCTATCAGGAGGTTAACGATCTGCTGCGGGACGGCCAGGTGGACGTAGCGTTCGTCTGCACCAGCGCGTACGTGGCGGGTCGGCGCGCTTTCGGCATGCAACTGCTGGCCGCGCCCCAGGTGGGCGGCGCGACCGTCTACTATTCCTACCTGATCGTGCCGGCCGACAGCCCCGCCCGCAGCATGGCCGATCTGCGCGGCAAGGTCTTCGCGTTCACCGACCCGATCTCCTTCTCCGGCCGCGTCTATCCCACCAGCCTGGTGCGCGGTCTGGGCGCCGAGCCGGAGACCTTCTTCAGCCGCACCTTCTTCACCTACAGCCACGACAACGCCATGCGCGCGGTGGCCGATGGGCTGGCGGATGGCGCCGGCGTGGACAGCCTGGTCTACGACTTCGCAGTGGCCCGCGAACCGGCTTTGGCGCCCAAGATCAAGGTGATCCAGCGCTCGCCGCCCTTTGGCATCCCGCCGGTGGTCGTCGGGCCGGGCATCCGACCGCAACTGCGCTCCGAGCTGTACGACCTGTTGGTGGGGCTGCACGATGCCCCCGAGGGGCCGGCCATCCTGGCCGAGTTGGGCCTGGATCGCTTCGTGCCGATCGCGGATGCTGCTTACGACAGTGCACGCCAGTTGACCGGCGGGGACCGGGGTGACACGGTGACACCGATGCTGCGCATCGGACGGTGACAAGGTGACAACATCTGGTGGTTCGTTGATTCGCTCATTCGTTGATTCGCTGATTCGTCCATCCGCTGCCTCACTCCCCACCCGCGCCTGGGCGCTGATCAGCGCGGTCAGCTTGCGCACCAAGATCCTGGGCATGGTGCTGGCGTTGGTGCTGCTCCTGGGCGCGGGCGTCACCTTGCAGGTACGCGCCACACTGACCCGCACCCTGATGGCGCAGTTACAGGAGGAATCGGTCAGCCTGAGCCGCGACCTGGCCGCGCGCAGCACCGACCTGCTGCTGATCAACGATCTCTACGGCATCCTGCAACTGTTGCGCGAGACGCAGACTAACAACCCCGACGTGCGCTATGCGTTCATCCTGGATCGAGATGGCCGCGTGGTGGCCCACACCTTTGACGGCGGCTTTCCGGCCGACTTGGCGAGCGCCAACAGCGTCGCTGCGGACGCCCACCATCATACGACAAGCATCTGGACAGAAGAAGGCGTCGTGTGGGACACCGCCGTGCCGATCTTCGAAGGCAAGGCCGGTACGGCGCGCATCGGTGTTTCGGAAGCGCGCATGCGGGCGACGGTCGCCGCAATCACCACGCGATTACTGTTGACGACGGCCCTGGTGTCGCTGGTGGGCATCCTGACCGCCATCTTCCTCACCTGGCTGCTGACCCGGCCGGTGCGGCAACTGGTGGAGGCGACCGAGGCGGTGCGCCATGGTGACTACTCTCCACGGGTGCGCCGTTGGGCCGACGACGAGCTGGGCGAGCTGGCCGACGCGTTCAACGTCATGACCGCCGACCTGGCCCGTGCGGACGCCGAACGCCGGGAGCGCGAGCAGATGCGCGCCTTTTACCTGCGCCAGATCATCACGGCCCAGGAGGAAGAGCGCAAGCGCATCGCGCGCGAGCTGCACGACGAGACCGGCCAGGCGCTGGCCTCGGTGATGGTGGGCCTGCGCAACGTCGAAGAGGCGCCATCAGCCGGCGAGCTGCACGCCCGGCTGGCCGACCTGCGTGAGGTGGCGTCGGCCACGCTGGAGGCCGTGCGTCGGCTGGCGCTGGAGCTACGGCCGTCGATGCTGGACGACCTGGGGCTGGTGGCCGCGCTGCGGCGCTATGCGGCCGACTACACTGCGCGCTTCAAGATCCCGGTGGACGTGCAGATCGTCGGGCTGGGCGACCAGCGGTTGGCGCCCGAAGTCGAGACCGCGCTCTACCGGATCATCCAGGAGGCGCTGACCAACGTCGCCAAGTACGCCCGCGCCACGCACGTCAGCGTGCTGCTGGAATGCCACGAGGGCCAGCTCAACGCCATCATCGAGGACGACGGCTGCGGCTTCGACGCCGCGCAGGTGCTGCGCAGCGCCGCGGCCGAGAACCGCCTGGGCCTCTACGGCATGCGCGAGCGCGCCGGGCTGATCGGCGGCGCGCTCACGATCGAATCGCAAACAGGGTGTGGCACAACCGTATACGTTCGAATACCCAATCCCTAATATCTAATACCCAATACCCTACTATGACCAAAACACGCATCCTTCTCGCCGATGACCACGCCGTGCTGCGCGCGGGGCTGCGGCTGCTGATCGAGGCGCAGGCCGACATGACGTGTGCGGGCGAGGCCGGCGACGGCCTGGAAACGCTGGCGCAAGCCGAGCGGCTCCAGCCCGACCTGGTGCTGCTCGACCTCTCCATGCCCCGGCTGGGCGGGCTGGCCGCGCTGCCCGAAATCCGCCGCAAGGCCCCGGCCGCGCGCATCCTGGTGCTCACCATGCATGCCGACGACGAGTATCTGCGCCAGTGCCTCAAAGGCGGCGCGGCGGGCTACGTGCTTAAGCAGGCCGCCGACCAGGAGCTGCTGCTGGCGATTCGCGCGGTGATGCGGGGGGAAGTGTACATCCACCCGGCCATGACCCGCGGCCTCTTGGGCGACCTGGTAGATCGTTCCCGAGACCTTTCGGGTTTTGGGAAACCCGAAAGGTCTGCCGACCTGAGCGACCGCGAGGCCGAGGTCATCAAGCAGGTGGCGCGCGGGCACACCAACCAGGAGATCGCCGACCGGCTCAGCCTGAGCGTCAAGACGGTGGAGACCTACCGGGCGCGGGCGATGGAGAAGCTGGGCCTGGCGAACCGCGCCGCGTTGGTCCGGTACGCGTTGGAAAAGGGGTGGTTGGGGAAGTGATTCTGGCGAAACTGGCAGGCCGGCGCGCATAGCTATGGGGAGCAGCGCACTACAGTCCTCGCAATCCACCAGGCTGCCGTATCCGAATCCTGTTCGACTCTGCCGTCACGATGGCGCCTGCCTGTAGCGTCGCGCCATGACGAAAGAGCACCGTCAGGCACACGCTAATCTGCTGCTGGGTGGAGAGGTTGACAAGCCGCAGAATTCCCGCGTGCGGCCTGCCATGCAAAAACGCCAATGTGCCGAAATCCTTATCGAGAGTGACCAACACGCGGCGTTCTCGATATGCCAGGGCCAATATCTCATCGTCACCAGGATCTTCTTTCCAATCTCCGGCCCAAATGACATCGTAACCGGCGGCTGATAATGACTGGCGTACACCGCCCCAAACACAGGTGTCTAGCAAAACCTTCATCAGGCGACTTCCAGCACCAACGGTTCAATACGTTCTTCGCCTACCACCTTCCGGGCATAGAGTAGCGTGGCGCGTATGTCATCTGGCTCCAGCCAGGGATAGGCATCCAGTAGGGTCTGGGGCGTGTCGCCTGCTGCCAGCATCCCCAAGACATGCTCAACAGCCAGACGATGTCCTCGGATGATAGGTTTACCGCCGAAGATGCGGGGGTTCAGCGTGATTCGATTCAATAGGTCATTCTCGCTCATCAGTTTTCCTCCACCACGTTTTCCGTGCCCGATCGAACACTACAGGTCCGTCATTATTTTACCATGACATAGACATTTTAGCAACGTGACAAAGTTGCCCTATAGTTGGCCCTCTCAGGCTTTCCCCGACACCCTCGTCCGGTTTTCCCCGACAAACCCGCACAAAATCATCCAGCTTTCCCCGCTACACAGCCGCCGCATTTTGTTGTAAAATTCACTCAGCCTGATAACCGTTCTCCGAGCCTGGAGTCTACCGCGGATTGCGCGTTAAACCTTTGAGGTCTGGCAGACCTCAAAGGTCTGTGCCGCCCGCCACGACGTAGGGCCGCACCCTCCCCTGTGGAGGGGCCGCTGATTTCGATCGGCGGCGTGGGCCGGCGGGGAAACCCGCTGACCTCCCCGTGTTTGGAAAGGAGACGCGTCGCACAGCCTGGCTTGCGCGCGCGTCTCCTTTGTATTTCATACGTGCCAGGCACTTCGCAAGTGCCTGGCACGTGAAGATCAAATAAGGAGGTTCATCGTATGGCCGAATCAGAGAAGGCCCCCACCACCCGACGCGATGTGCTGCGCGGCCTGGGTGGCGCCCTCGGCGCGGCGCTGGCCGTGGGCGCGCTGGGCCGCCGTCCCGCCGCCGAGGGCGAGGCGCTGGCCGCCCCGAGCCGCCCGCTGGCGGACGCCCACCCCCAGGCCGCGGCGAACGCTGCACCCCTCACATCCGACCCGCTGGCGCAAGAGGATGTTCTGGTGCGCATGGAGCGTGAGCTCACACGCGCGCTGGCCAAGCCCCGCGAGCAACGGCGCTGGGTCATGGTGATCGACCTGCGTAAATGCGTGGGCTGCAATTCCTGCACCGTCGCGTGCGTGGCCGAGAACAAGCTGCCGCCCGGCGTGGTCTATCGCCCCGTGCTCGAAGAAGAGATCGGCACGTATCCCAACGTCACCCGCAAGTTCGTCCCGCGGCCGTGTATGCAGTGCGACAACCCGCCCTGCACGTTGGTCTGCCCCGTCCATGCCACCTGGAAAAACGAAGACGGCGTGGTAGTGGTGGATTATGACCAGTGTATCGGCTGCCGCTACTGCATCACCGCCTGCCCGTATGGCGCGCGCACCTTCGACTTCGGGCATTTCTACACTTCCGGTACCCCTCAGGGCGTGCCGTCGCTCCTGGGCCAGGATGCCGCGGATGACTACGAACGGTTGGCCAATGCCGAGTACGGCGAGTCCTGGCCGCGGTCGGGCGGCGACGAGTCGCCGGTGGGCAATGTCCGCAAGTGCCACTTCTGCCTGCACCGCCTCGCCGAGGGGATGCTGCCCGCCTGCGTCACCACCTGTATCGGCCGCGCGACGCTGTTCGGCGACGCCAATGACCCCGACAGCCTGGTGGCCGAGATGATCGCCAAACCCAACGTGATGCGCCTGAAGGAAGAAATGGGCACCGCGCCGCGAGTCTACTACTTGCTCTAATGGGAGGATGACGATGGCTAAACACGCCTCACGCTTGAACCGCTTCTTCTGGATCCTGGCGATCGTGGCGTTCGGTGTCGGCCTCTATGGGCTGTACAGCCGGATCGCCTTTGGTCACACCCGCGCCAACTACGGCTCCTACGTGCCGTGGGGGTTATGGGTGGCCGCTTACATTTACATGATCGGCCTGTCGGCCGGCGCATTCCTGTTCTCCACCCTGGTGTACGTTTTCAACATCCGCCGCGTGAGCAGCGAAGGCACCGTGGCGGCGCCGGCCGTCGGCCTGGCCGATGGCGCGGCATTCGAACGGGAACGCCTGGAACAGGTCGGCAAGCTGGCCCTCTTCACCGCGTTGGTCACCCTGGTGGGTGCGCTGATCTGCATCTGGCTCGACCTGGGTCATCCCGAACGCGCCTGGAAGCTCGCCCTGCAGACCAGTTTCCGCTCGGTCATGGGCTGGATGATCTGGCTCTATGCCGCGTACTTCGTCCTGTTGCTGGTCGAGCTTTGGCTGGCCATGCGCGCCGACCTGGCGGCCCGCAGCGATCGGAGCGCGCTGGCCCGCTTCCTGACCTTCGGCCGCCACGACGTGTCGGAGGCTGCCCAGGCCGGCGACCGGCGGGTGTTGCGCATCCTGGGCAGCCTCGGCGTCGTGTTGGCGGTCGCGTTTCACGGCTCGGTGGGCGCCATCTTCGGCGTCGTCGCGGCCCGCCCTTACTGGAACTCGGCCCTGACACCGATCATCTTCCTGGCCGGCGCGCTACTTTCCGGTGGCGCCCTGCTGACGTTCATCACCGCCATCTGGGGCCCAGAGCCGGGCAGCGAAACCCATCGCAACCTGATGCGCTTCCTGGGCCAGATCGTGTTGGGGCTGCTGGCGTTCGACGTGCTCCTGGAATGGGCCGAGTTTTCCATAGGCCTGTGGAACGCCAGCCCCGGGGAATCGGCCAGCCTGCAGTTGGTGCTCTTCGGGCAGTACTGGTGGGTCTTCTGGATCGTCCACGTGGGCTTCGGTGTGATCGTGCCCGCCCTCCTGCTGATCTTCCTGCGGCGCAAAGTCTGGGCGGCGGCGACAGCCGGCGCGTTGATCGCCGTTACCTTCCTGACCGTGCGGCTGAACATCGTCGTCCCCGGCCTGGCGATCCCCGAACTGCCTGGGCTGGAGGCCGCTTTCCACGGCCCAGGGCTGACGACCCATTACGTACCCAGCCTTAGCGAATGGCTGTTGTTCATCTGGGCGGTTGGCCTGGCCAGCCTGATCTTCCTGATCGGCCGGCGTGTCTTGCCGATCATCCACACCGAGCGGTAAGCCCGATGCGCGACGAGGAGAGAAAACACATGGATACACACAGCAACAATGGACACGAGCGCGGCTTGAGCCGCCGCGAGTTCCTGAAAGCGGCCGCCATCACTGGCGGGGCGTGCGCCCTGTTGGGGCAGATACCCGGCGCGCTGCAGGCCTTTAACCAGGCCATGGCCGCGGGCGAATCCGCTTTCTTCGAAGCCCAACCCGAAAACCAACTCTACACCGTCTGCTTGCAGTGCAACACCGGCTGTGCCATCAAGGTCAAGCTGCTGGACGGCGTGGCGGCCAAGATTGACGGCAACCCCTACAGCCCGTGGACGCTTTGGCCGCATCCCGCGTACGACACCCCGGTCAAGGACATGGCAACCACTGAAGGCGCCATCTGCCCCAAGGGCCAGGCCGGCATCCAGGTCGCGTATGACCCGTATCGCATCGTCAGCGTGTTGAAGCGCAAGCCCGGCACCAAGCGCGGCGCGGGCCAATGGGAGACCATCTCCTTCGACCAGGCGATTCAGGAAATCGTCGAAGGCGGCGACCTGTTCGGCGAAGGCAATGTGGAAGGCATGAGAGCCGTCCGCGCCCTGACCGATGCCGAACTCTCCAACGAGATGAAGGCGGCAGTCCAGAAAATCCTGGACGAGAAAGACGCCGAGAAGAAGAAGGAACTCGTCAAGGAATTCCAGACCGAGTTCAAAGACCATCTCGATGCGCTGATTGACCCCGAACACCCCGACCTGGGGCCCAAGAACAACCAATTCATGTTCGTCTGGGGACGCATGAAGGGCGGACGCGAAGACGTGGTGGATCGCTTCGTCAAGGAGGCCTACGGCTCGGTCAACATGAACGGGCACACCACCGTCTGCCAGGGGTCACTCTACTTTACCGGTAAAGCCATGAGCGCCAAGTGGAATGCCGCCAAAGGCGCCTTCGACAGCGGCGACAAATTCTACTGGCAGGCGGAGACCGGCAACAGTGAATTCGTCATTTACGTTGGCTCGAACCTGTTCGAGGCCGGCTACGGCCCCCCGCAGCGGGTGCCAAAGGCGACCGACGCCATCATCAACGGGCGCAAGTTTGCCGTGGTGGACCCGCGCCTGAGCAAACTGGCCGCCAAAGCCTGGAAGTGGATTCCCATCAGACCCGGCGCGGATGCGGCCCTGGCGCTTGGCATGATCCGCTGGATGCTCGAAAACGAAAAGTACAACGCGGCGTATCTGGCGCTTGCCAACGCCGCCGCGCAGGCCGCCGCCGGTGAGCCGAACTACACCAACGCCTCCTGGCTGGTCAAAATCAAAGACGGCGCGCCCGGCAAGCACCTGCGCGCCAGCGAACTGGGCCTGCTCACCCCACAGACCGTCCAAAAAGACGGCAAGGATGTGACTGTCTACGTGGACGCAGCTGGCGTGGAATTCCCTGGCGATACCCCCGTCGCGCTGGTGGGCGGCGTCCCGATCCCGATCAACGTTCTCGATCCGAAAGCGGCGCCGGTAATGGGCGACCTGCTCTTTAGCGGCAAACAGGGCGAGTTCCAGGTCAAGACTGGCCTGCAAATCCTGCTCGAATCGGCGCAGGAACACACCACTGCCGAGTGGGCGGAGATTGCCGGCATCAAGGAAAGCGACATCCTTGAACTGGCGGCTGAATTCACCTCACACGGACGCAAAGCCGCGGCGGATATCCATCGCGGCCCATCCCAGCATACCAACGGCTTCTACAACAACAATGCCTGGTATATCGTCAACCTGCTGATTGGCAACTTCGACTACAAGGGCGGCATCCTCAAACTCAGCACCTACGACCGCAAGGGCAGCAAGAAGGGCCAGCCCTTCCCCGTGACCAAGATGTGGGGCGAGGAAGAGATGCACCCCTTCGGCGTGGACATGCTCCGCACCAACACCGCCTACGAGAAGACCACCCTGTTCGACGGCGCCTACCCGACCAAACGCCCCTGGTTCCCGCTCTCCTCGGACGTTTACCAGGAAGACATTCCCTCCATCGGTGACGCCTACCCGTATCCCGTCAAAATCCTGATGACCTACATGTCGGCGCTGCCCTACAGCCTGCCTGGCGGCCAAAAAGTCATCGAAATTCTGGCCGATATGAAGAAAATCCCGCTCTTCATCACCAGCGACATCATGGTCGGCGAGACCAGCATGTACGCCGACTATATCTTCCCCGACCTTTCATACCTCGAACGCTGGGAGTTCCACGGTTCGCATCCCTCCGTCCCGTGGAAGGTGGAAAACGTGCGCCAGCCTGCCATCTCCATCCCCGGCTGGCCGACCGTCAAAGTCTATGGCGAAGAAATTGCCATGTCGTGGGAAGCCCTGCTGATTGCCATCGCCGAAAAACTGGAACTGCCCGGCTTTGGTCCCAATGGATTTGCAGAAGGCGTTCAGTACATTCGCCCTGAAGACCACTACCTCAAGCAAGTTGCAGATATTGCCTTCGGCGAGAAGGAAGACGGCTCGGATTCGGTCCCCGAAGCGGACGACGAAGAACTCCGCATCTTCCTGGAAGCGCGGCGGAATCTGCCCCCAAGCGTCTTCGACGCTGACAAGTGGAAAGCCGCCGTCGGCAACGACGAGAGCCTGTGGCGCAAGACCGTCTACGTGCTCAATCGCGGCGGACGCTACGAAGCCTTTGCCAAGGGCTACAAAGGCGATAAGGTAGCGCATCCGTACGGGCGCCTCGTCAATTTCTATCAGGAAAAGACCGCCACGACCATCAACACCATGACCGGCAAGCCATACGCCGGCTACACCAGGTACATCCCGGCGGGTCTCTCCTCCATCGGCGAAGAAATTCCGCACGACGGGTACGACCTGCACTTGATTACCTTCAAAGCCATGACCATGACCAAGGCGCGCACCATCAGCAATTACTGGCTGCTCTCCGTCCTCCCCGAAGGCTACCTGCTCATCAACTCGCAGGACGCCCGCAAGTTGGGCATCAAGGACGGCGACATGATCAGGGTTTCCTCGGCCAGCAACCCCGAAGGCGCGTATGACCTGCAAAACGGCAAGAAGCATCCCATCGAGGGCAAAGCCAAAGTGGTGGAGGGCATCCGCCCCGGCGTGGTGGCCTTCCCGCTCGGCTTCGGTCACTGGGCGAGCGGCGCCTCGGACATTGTCATTGACGGCAAAGTCATCAAAGGCGACCCGCGCCGCGCCGTCCCGCTGATGGCCAACGGCGCCATGCAACTCGACCCGGTGATGGGCAACGTCACCCTGAGCGACGTCGCCGGCGGCTCGGCGGTGTTCTATGATAGCATGGTGAAAGTGGAGAAGGTGTGATAGATAGGGATTAGGTATTGGATATTAGGTATTCTAATACCCAATACCTAATACCCAATACCTAATCCCTGACCCAGGAGAGATGCCCATGCCCACACTGCGAGAATTACTCGACGCGACCACGGCCATGCACCGTCACCTCTGCCCGCGGCAGGTGTTGGGGGTGCGGATGGGGCTGTACGCGGGCGAGCTGCTGGGGCTGACCTTGCCACAACAGGATAAGCGGCTCTACACCATCATGGAAACGGACGGCTGCGCGGCCGACGGCGTGGCGATGGCGGTCAACTGCTGGGTGGGCCGGCGCACCATGCGCATCGAGGACTATGGCAAGGTGGCCGCCACCTTTGTGGACACGCAGACCGGCCTCGCGCTGCGCATCGTGCCGTGGCCGACCGTGCGTCACGCGGCCCGCGCCTATGCGCCTCAGGCCGACAACAAGTGGGAAGCGCAACTGATCGGCTACCAGCTCATGCCGGCCGCCGAGCTGTTCGACGCCCGCGAAGTCGTGCTGCGCACCCCGGTCGAGCAGCTCATCAGCCGGCCCGGCCGCAAGGCGCTCTGCGCGGCCTGCGGCGAGGAGATCATGAACGAACGTGAGGTGCGGCGCGACGGCGCGCTGCTCTGCCGCGCCTGCGCCAGCGCCAGCTACTACCTGTTGGTGGCCGACCCGGCACTGGTGGCGGCCGGCGCCAGCCAGGCCGAAAGATGAGGCCGTGGTCTGGTTTGGAATCAAGATTTTAGCCCCCATATCTTTCAAATAACGCCCCGGACTCGAGGTTTTAGCCGGTTATTGCGATCAACCGCTAGACCGGCTGAAGCAATCCCAGACCTTTGGGGTCTTTGGAGACCCCAAAGGTCTTCTGGTATAATAAGCCCATGACTCGTGATCTGATTGCTCTGGTTTTGTTGGGCGCTCTGCTGCTGGCCTCCTGTAGCCCGCCGGCCTATCCGTACGTCCGGCTGGCCGAGCCCCAGGAGGCGGTTACGCCCGCGCCGGCTGGCAACACGCTCAAGCTCCCCCTGCGGCTGGCGGTCGCCGCGGTCGTCTCCCCTACGGCGACGCTGGAAGCCTACGGCCCGCTGGCGGACTATCTGGCCGCCAGACTCCGCCGCCCGGTTAAGCTGATCCAGCGGCCGACCTACGCCGAGATCAACGAGCTGCTGCGCTCCGGCCAGGCCGACGTGGCCTTCGTCTGCGGCGGCGCCTTTGTGGAAGGGGAGCGCGACTTCGGCATGGAACTGCTGGTCGCGCCCGTCGTGCGCGGCCAAACCGTCTACCGCGCCTATCTCATCGTGCCGCGTGTCAGCGAAGCGGCCTCCCTGGCCGACCTGCGCGGCAAGACCCTGGCCTTCACCGATCCCCTCTCCAACTCTGGCCGGCTGGCGCTGGAGTACCGCCTGTCCCGCATGGGCGAGTCGCCCGATACCTTCTTCCACCAAACCATCTACACCTACAGCCACGATAACTCCATCCGCGCCGTGGCCGACCATCTGGTGGACGGCGCGGTGGTGGACAGCTTGATCTACGACTACACCATCGCCCGCTCCCCGCACTTCAGCACCCAGACCAGGGTGATCGAGCAGTCGCCACCCTACGGCGTCCCGCCGGTCGTGGTCCACCCGCAACTCAACGCCGCGCTCAAAGAGGAACTGCGCCGCGTCTTCCTGGAGATGAGCCAGGACGAACAGGGCAAGGCCGCCCTGGCCCACTTGCTGGTGGACCGCTTTGTGCCGATCGGGCCGGAAGCCTACGCCAGCATCCGGGGCATGGCCGCGCAACTGCGCCACGGTGAAACAGGCGCCGCCGTGTCCGCCGAGTGGGAGCAAATCCGATGAACACGACGAGGCAGGGGAGCAGGGTCAGCGCGCTGAGCCGGTTGCTGCGCCGCCGAATGCTGGGGGTCAGCCTGCGGGTGAAGACGGTCGGCGCGGCCATCGTCACCGTGCTCTTGCTGGGAACCGCCATAACGCTCCAGGTGCGCGCTTATCTGGCTCAGGACTTGAGGCGCAGCCTGGAGGAGCGCGGCGTCGCCATCGCCCGCGGCCTGGCGGCGCGCAGCACCGACCTGATCCTGACGGACAACCGCTTCGCCCTGCACGAGCTGATCCGCGAGACGTTCGAGAACAATCCGGACGTGCGCTACGCCTTTATTCTCGCACCCGATGGCGAGGTCCTGGCCCATTCGTTTGGCGTCAGCGTGCCGCCCGACCTGTTGCGCGTCAACCAGGTGGCCGCTGATGCGGCCCTTCGACAGGCTCAGGACGCGGTCTACCAGGTCGAAACGCTGCACAGCGATGAAGGGCTCATCCGCGACGTGGCCGCGCCCATTCTGGCCGGCCGTGCCGGCGTGGCGCGCGTGGGGCTGACGGAACGACGCCTGGAAGCCAGCATCGCGCGGGCGGTCGGGGCCTTGCTGATCACCACGGCCGGCGCGCTCCTGCTCGGCTTGCTGGCTGCCTACCTGCTGGCGCGTATCATGACCCAGCCCGTGCAGGCGTTGGTGGAAGCCACGCGCGTCGTGGCGCGGGGCGACCTGCAACACCAGGCGCCGCGCTACGCCGATGACGAGATCGGCGAGCTGGCCGATGCCTTCAACGCCATGACCCAGGCGCTGGCCCAGTCACAGGCCGCCTTGCTGCGCCACAACCGCGAGCTGACGGCCCTCAACGCTGTCATCGTCGCCACCAGCCACTCGCAAGACCTGGAGGCGGTCTTGACGGCGGCCCTGGAGAAGACGCTGCAGGTCGTCGGCGCGCCGGCGGGCTGGATCGTGCTGCCGGAGGGGGGCCGCACGGCCATCGTCGCCTACCACGGGCTGACGCACGCCTTTGTCGAACGGGAGAACGCGCCGGATGCCGAGTCATGCCTGTGCCTGGAGGCCATGGCAGCCGCCGCGGTGACGCGCCTGCCGGAGGTGCGGCAGGACTGTCCCCGCCTGGCGCGAGCGCGCGCGTTGGAGCAGAGCGACCTGGCGTGCCACCTCAGCATCCCGCTCCAGGCAAAAGAGCGCGTGGTGGGGATGATGAACATCGCCGTGGACCCGGCGACCGCGGCGCTGCCGGCCCAGGACCTGCCGCTGCTCACCGCCATCGGCCAGCAGGTGGGGGTCGCGGTGGAGAACGCGCAGTTGTGGCGGCAGGTCAGGCAGAAAGAGGCCCAGCGCGGCCAGCTGCTGGAAAAACTCATCACCGCCCAGGAGGATGAGCGCCGGCGGATCGCCCGCGAGCTGCACGACGAGGCCGGCAGCTCGCTCACGTCGTTGCTGCTGGGGCTGAAGCTGCTCGAAGAGGGCTGCCCCACGCCGGAAATCCGCGGCAAAGTGGCCGAGCTGAAGGAGATCAGCGCGCACACCCTGGAGGGGTTGCGTCGGCTGTCGGCCGAGCTGCGCCCCGCCGCGCTGGACCGGCTGGGGCTGATCCCGGCCCTGGAACAGATGGCGCACGAGTTTTCCCAGCGCACCGGCGTAGCCGCCCATTTTCAGGCGCTGGGCTTTACCGCCGCGCAGCTCCTGCCGCACGTCGAAAGCCACCTCTATCGCATCGTCCAGGAGGCGCTGACCAACGTGGCCAGGCACGCCGGCGCCAGCACGGTGGGCGTGCTCCTCGAACGCCGCGCCGACGCCGTCGTGCTGGTGGTGGAAGATGACGGCCGCGGCTTTGTCGCCGACCGCGCGCTGGCGAGCAACCCGGACGGCCACCTGGGCCTGGCCGGTATGCGCGAGCGGGCAGCGTTGTTGGGCGGCCGGCTGACCGTCGAGTCGGCTCCGGGCCAGGGCGCCACCCTCTTTGTCGAAATCCCGCATGATAAAGTTGAAGGGGGTGGGGCGTGATGCAGAGAATCCACGTCCTGCTGGCCGACGACCACGCCGTGTTGCGCGCCGGATTGCGCGCCTTGCTGAGCAACCAGCCCAACATCGAAGTGGTGGCCGAGGCCGGCGACGGGTACGAAGCGGTGCGCCTGGCCGAGACCCTGGCGCCCGACATCGTGCTGATGGACATCTCGATGCCCGGCATGGATGGGCTGGCCGCTACCCGCCTGATGCGCCAGCGTTGCCCCAACGCCCGCGTCATCGTGTTGACCATGCACGAGGAAGAGAGTTTCTTGCGCCAGGTGCTGGCGGCCGGCGGGGCAGGCTACGTCCTCAAGAAAGCCGCTGAAGGCGAATTGCTGGCAGCCATCCGCGTTGTCCACCGCGGCGAGGCGTTCGTGGATCCCGCCATGACCCGGACGATGATCGAAGGCTACCTGGGCGGCGAAGCGCCCGCGCCCAACACCCCGAACGGCGTCGAACTCAGCCCGCGCGAAACCGAAGTCATCACCCTGATCGCCCAGGGCTACACCAACCAGCAGATCGCCGCCAGGCTGGTCATCAGCGTCAAGACCGTCGAGACGCACAAGGCCAACATCATGCAGAAGCTGGGCGCCAAAAGCCGCGTCGAGCTGGTGCGCTACGCCCTGGAGACAGGGCTGCTGAAGCCTGCTTGACCGCGCCCCGAAAATTGCCGCCGCTAGACCTTCCAGGTCTCACAGACCTGGAAGGTCTTGGTGATGTTCCCGTGCCCCCTCAGGGAATTCCCTGATCCCCCCGGCCGCCAAATCCTGGTTTTCCCCGATACCCCACCGGCCGTTTCTCTGCCATAATTGACAGGAGTTACAAGCAAGCGGAGGCATGCTGACCCTTCGACCCTTCGACAGGCTCAGGGCAGGCTTTCGCTCAGGGGAGCACGGCGTCTCCTGAGGTGAGAACGCCCCCCGACCCCCAATCCTGGGGGGAACCGCGCTCCTCCTGAAAGCCTGCCCTGAGCTTGCCGAAGGGTCGGGGGGCTGGGGGGCCGATTCTCAGGACAATGGGAGACACGCATGACCCGATCACATGCTGGCCTGCAACTCTCACCGGGCAGTCGCGTGGCCATCGTCGGGGGCGGCCCGGCGGGGAGCTTTGCCGCGCTGCACCTCCTGCGCTTTGCCCACCAATTATCCCTGCCGCTCACGGTGACGGTCTTCGAGCGCAAGGACTTCCGGCGCCGGGGGCCGGCGGGCTGCAACAAATGTGCGGGCATTCTCTCTTCGCGCGCCGTGCGAGGCCTGCAGGAGTTGGGCTTGCAGATCCCCGAACGCCTGGTGATGGCTCGCCTCGAAGGATATGTCTTGCATCTGGCGGGCCACGCGATCCCCATCGCGCGACCCGAGCCGGGCCGGGCGATCATCAGCGTTTACCGCGGCGGTGGCCCGCTGCGCGCCAACCTGGCGCAGGATGTCAGTTTCGACGCCTGGCTGCTCGACGAGGCCTGCGCGGCGGGGGCTGAAGTCGCCACGGCGAACGTGCGCAAGATCAGCGCCGGCCCGCGGATGGAGGTTCAAACAGATGCGGGCCAGGAAGACTTTGACCTGGTCTTTCTGGCGAGCGGGGTCAACGCTCACCCGCCTGTGCTGGAAGGGCTGGCCTATCGGCCGCCTCGCACCGAGGTGATGGCCCAGGACGAGCTGGCGCTGGAAAAGCCGCTCACCTTGACCCAGCGCACACAGGCCCAGGTGCACGTGGGGCAGCAGGCCGGCCTCACATTTGGGGCCTTGATTCCCAAAGGGGATCTGCTCAACGTCAGCCTGCTGGGGCACGGCTTGAGTGGCGACCCGGTCAGTGACTTCTTGCAGCGGGCGGATTGCCAGTGGCTGGACGCTGCGGGCCGCCGGCGCCTCTGCGGCTGCCGCCCCCGCATCGCGGTGGCGCCGGCCCAGCGGCCGTTTGCCGACCGCTTTGTCGCCGTGGGGGATGCGGCCGTGACGCGCCTTTACAAGGATGGCATCGGTTCGGCGCTGGTGACGGCCCGGCAGGCTGCCTGGACGGCGCTGCACGCAGGCATTGCGCAGACGGCCTTCGCCCGTCACTATGGACCGCTGTATCGGTCCATCGCGTGGGACAACCGGATCGGGCAGTTGCTGTTCTGGCCCTGGCAGGGCCGCGAGAGCTGGCTCTACCGCCTCTGGGAACAGGGCTGGCGCCACGTGCTGGAGGCGGAGCAAGCCCTGCCGGTCCACAGGCGCTACGGACACCTGGCCCTTTGGAGCATGTTGACCGGCGACGACTCATACGCCCGGATCGCCCGGCGGGCGCTCCATCCTGCCATTATCGGCGCCCTGCTCTGGTCCCCCTTTGCCGGGGGGTGGAGCTGGAGCGGGGGTGATACGGTGACGGGGTGACAGGGTAAACTGAACGTCACCTTGTCACCTTGTCACATCACTCAGGAGGGCCAACGTGCCCACGCGCAAAGAGCTTCTCGACATGACCACGGCCATGCACCGCCACCTCTGCCCGCGGCAGGTGCTGGGGGTGCGCATGGGGCTGTACGCGGGCGAACTGCTCGGCCTGGCGCTGCCGCAGAGTGACAAGCGCCTCTACACCATCGTCGAGACCGACGGCTGCGCGGCCGATGGCATCGCCGTCGCCGTCAACTGCTGGGTGGGCCGGCGCACCCTGCGCATCGAGGACTACGGCAAGGTGGCCGCCACCTTCGTGGACACGCAGACCGGCCAGGCGCTGCGCATCGTGCCGCGCCCCACCGTCCGCCAGCGCGCCTATGCCTACGCGCCGGACGCGGCCAGCAAGTGGGAAGCTCAGCTCATCGGCTACCAGCTCATGCCCGCCGACGAACTGTTCGACGTGCAAGAGGTGCGCCTGCGCACGCCCATCGAGGCGATCATCAGCCGGCCCGGCCGCAAGGCGCTCTGCGACGTGTGTGGCGAGGAGATCATGAACGAGCGTGAGGTGCGGCGCGACGGCGCGCTGCTCTGCCGCGCCTGCGCAGGGGACAGCTACTACCTGCTGGTGGCCGACCCGGCGCTGGGGCATCCCGAGCCGCCCCAGCCGCAGTTCGCACTTCTCCTGCCAGGTCGCTGAATGGAACGCAAGATGATGAACCAGCCAGGAGTGTGTTGCAAAGATGAAACCGATCAGTCGTCGCAACTTTCTGAAGATCACCGGCGCAGGCATTGCCGGTGTAGCCGCCGCAGGCGCGGGTAGGCGAGCCTGGCCGCTGCGGGCGCTATCTGCCGAAGAGCAGGCCGCGGTGCTGCGCTTGGAGGAGCGCTGGGTAGCCAGTACCTGCCTCCAGTGCCCGGCCGGCTGCGCCATCCGCGTTCGTGTGGTCAATGGCCGGGCAGTGAAGATCGAGGGGAATCCGGCCAGCCCCAACAACCGGGGGCGCCTTTGCCCCAAGGGGCAGGCCGGGCTGCAGTTCCTCTATGACCCTGACCGCATCAAGGGGCCCCTCATCCAGCGCGGCGAGCGTGGCTCCGACAACTGGCAGATGGTCTCGTGGGAGGAAGCGATCCGGTATGTAGCGGAGAAGCTGGCCGACATCCGCGCCAAGGATGGCCCTCACACGGTAGTTTTCATGAACGGTCGCTTCCGGGGGGTGATGCACCATCACATGGGCGCCTTCTTCAAGGCCTA
>MNXL01000076.1 GCA_001871755.1 Anaerolineae bacterium CG2_30_64_16 | reverse complement strand
CGCATGCCCCGGACAGTCCACGTGCGCATAGTGCCGCTTCTCGGTCTGATATTCCACGTGCGCGATCGCAATCGTGATCCCACGCGCCTTCTCTTCCGGCGCATTGTCGATCGAATCGAACGCCCGAAAACTCGCCCAGCCCTTCATCGCCAGGACTTTCGTGATCGCCGCCGTCAGCGTCGTCTTGCCGTGGTCAATATGCCCAATCGTACCCACATTCACATGGGGCTTCGTGCGCTCAAATATTGCCTTTGCCATGGTGACTTTGTACTCCTTTTCTGGTCCCTGACCCCCTCTTCGGGGCCAAATGACAATCTGTACGAAACTGCTTTTCGAGGCCGAAAACTAAAACCGCCCCGTTCTGATCATGAGCCGATGGCCCAAAGATGCTGACGAGGCAGGAACAGACCATGAGGGCCTCGCGAGTGTTCGCGCACTTCTCGCAGTACGCGAAAAGCCCTTCGGGTCTACAAAGATCGCTCTTCGTCGGCACCCCATCGCACTACGGCCAAGGCACCTCATGCCCATCCGAGTCCACGATGCCCATGAGGGGGCACACCCTGCAATCGGCGGCAACTTGCCTATTTTATAGATAAAGCCTTCTTTTGGCAAATTCCGGCCCTATAGAATTTCGGATGGCAGTCCGTTATCCCAACAACCCCAGGATCTGCCGGGCGTGTTCTGCTGGCACAGCGTCGTAATGATCGAATTCCATCGTAAACGTGCCGCGGCCCTGGGTCCCCGAGCGCAGACTCGTAGCGTAGCCAACCATCTCAGCCAAAGGCACCGTGCCCTTCACCACTTGCATGCCCACCGAGTGCAATTCCAAACCGCTGATTTGGCCGCGGCGCGCCACCAGGTCACCGATCACATCGCCGGTGGATTGCTCTGGCGCCACCACCTCCACGCCCATCACCGGTTCGAGCAGGACCGGCGCGGCCTTCTGCACACCCTCGCGCAGCGCCATCGACCCGGCGATCTTGAAGGCCATGTCCGAGCTGTCCACCTCGTGGAAAGAACCGCCCAACAGAGTAGCCTGGATATCGACCAGGGGATAGCCGCCCAACACGCCGTTTTCCATCGACTCGCGCATCCCTTGCGCTACGGCCGGGATGAACTCGCGCGGAACCGCGCCCCCCGTAACCTTGTCCACGAATTCAAAGCCCTTGCCCGACTCCAACGGAGCAAACTCCACGATCACGTGGGCAAACTGGCCCCGGCCGCCGGTCTGGCGTACAAAGCGCGTCTCCACCGTGGTCCGCCTGGTGATCGTCTCACGATAGGCCACCTGGTGCCGACCCACGTGCGCTTGCACGGCGAATTCGCGCTGCATGCGATCGACCAGCACCTCAAGGTGCAGTTCACCCATGCCGCTGATCAAGGTCTGTCCGGTCTCTTCGTCAACCTTGACACGGAAGGTCGGGTCCTCCTCCGCCAGACGCTGCAAAGCGTTTGCCAGCTTGTCCTGGTCAGCCTTGGTCTTCGGTTCTACCGCCACCGAGATCACCGGTTTGGGGAATTCGATCGCTTCCAGGATGATCGGCGCCGCCGGATCGCACAACGTCTCTCCGGTGAAGGACTGTTTGACCCCGACAATCGCCCCGATATCGCCGGCGCGCAACTCGGTAAGTTCCACACGCTTGTCGGCGTAGACCTGGACCAGGCGCCCGATGCGCTCTTTGCGATCCTTGTTGGCATTGTGCATCATTTGGCCGGTCTGAAGAACCCCGGAATACACCCGCAGATACGCCAGGCGTCCGATATAGGGGTCGGCCTGGATCTTGAAAACCAGCGCGGCCGCGGGCGCGTTGGGGTCAGCGGGTCGCGCTTCTTCTTCCCCACTGATGGGATTGATGCCCCGCACAGCCGGGACGTCCAACGGTGACGGCAAGTAGTCAACCACGGCATCCAGCAACGCCTGCACACCCTTGGTCCGTAACGCGGTCCCACACAGGACCGGCACCAGCGCGCCAGTGATCGTCGCCCTGCGCAGCGCCGAGACCAGCGCGCCTTCACTGATTGGCTCCCCTTCGAGGAACTGAAGGGTCAATTCCTCATCGGTCTCCGCGATCTTCTCAACCAGAATCTCCCGGTGTTTTTCGACCTGCTCCAGCAGCGCCTCTGGAATCGGCGCCTCTTCCGGGTTAGCGCCCAACGCCTCGGTAAAATTCCACGCCTTCCGGCCGATCAGATCCACCATCCCCTGAAATAGGTTTTCGGACCCGATAGGGATTTGGATTGCCACCGGGTTGGCCTTAAGCCGATCACGGATCATCTGGATCGTCCGCCAGAAGTCCGCGCCGGTGCGGTCCATCTTGTTGACAAAGCAGATGCGCGGCACCCCATAACGATTGGCCTGGCGCCACACTGTCTCCGATTGCGGCTCAACCCCGGCGACCGCGTCAAAAACCACCACACCGCCGTCCAGAACTCGCAGACTGCGCTGCACTTCGGCCGTGAAGTCGATATGTCCAGGGGTATCGATCAAGTTGATCTGGTGGCCGCGCCATTCACTGGTGATCGCCGCGGATTGGATGGTGATCCCGCGCTCCCGCTCTTGCGCCATCCAATCGGTCACAGTCGTGCCTTCATCGACGTTCCCCATCCGATACGTCTTGCCGGTGTAGTACAGGATGCGCTCGGTGGTTGTGGTCTTGCCCGCGTCGATATGCGCGATGATGCCGATGTTGCGCAAACGCCGCAGTCGGACTTCATCGGAATCGGACACCGCTGTTTCTCTCGTTGTTGCTGCCATAAGAAAACCCTTGCCTTGCCACAAATTCACACCCAAGCCGACAGGGCATTGGGCCCTACAGCATTCTTGCCACGGGGGGAAAAGCGAAAGCCGTCACCACGGACTGGGAGAGCCGACAGAAACCCGGCATCCCAAAATGAGATGCCGGGTCGAGAATCGAAAACAAACGAGGGGTTCGTGGTATTAGTCGACCAGCCCCAGAAGCCGCGCTGGGATTACCACTTATAGTGCGCAAAGGCCCGATTGGCCTCCGCCATCTTGTGCGTGTCTTCCTTGCGCTTGATCGTGTTACCCTGATTGCTGTACGCGTCCATCAACTCGGCGGACAATTTGTCGATCATGCTCTTACCCGGCCGCTTGCGTGCGTTCTGGAGCAGCCAGCGCAGGGCCAGCGCCAGCCGCCGATCTTCCCGAATCTCCATCGGAACCTGATAGGTTGCGCCACCCACCCGCCGCGGCCGAACTTCGATGATCGGCGTGGCGTTGCGGACCGCCAGCTCCAAAACCTCGATGGCCGGCTTCTTGGCACGCGTTTCTAAATTGGCCATCGCGCCGTAGACGATCCGCTCTGCCGTGGCCTTCTTGCCGTTCAACATCAGCCGGTTGACCAGACGCGACACCAATTCATTGTTGTAGCGCGGATCGGTGATGATTTCTCGCTTTTCCGGACGATTGCGTCGAGACATGACTCACTCCATTGGGGATTGCGGATTTCAGATTGCGGATTGGCCTTACACACCCAAATCCGAAATCCGAAATCTCACATCCGAAATCACTTTTTGGCCCCCTTGGCTTTCTTGGGCTGCTTCGCCCCATACTTGGAGCGCGCTCGCCTACGATTGTCCACCCCGGTGCTGTCCAGCGCGCCGCGCACCACATGGTAGCGGACACCAGGCAGATCCTTTACACGACCACCGCGCACCAGCACCGCCGAGTGCTCCTGCAACGTATGGCCTTCGCCTGGAATATAGGCGGTGACCTCGATGCCGTTGGTCAGGCGCACGCGCGCGATCTTGCGCAAGGCAGAGTTGGGCTTCTTGGGCGTCATGGTGCGAACCTGGGTGCACACCCCCCGCTTAAAGGGGTTCCCCTTGTCCATCCGCCGTAAACGGCCAGAAATCGCGTTGAGTGTGAATTGCAGCGCGGGAGCTTTTTCCTTCTTGGCGATCCGCTTGCGTCCCTTGCGAACAAGCTGATTAATGGTCGGCAAAATGTCCTCCACTGCTTCCCGTAAGTGCCTAACCCCCGAAATTCTTGTTTTTTGTGCAAGGATTTTGGGAGTGGCGGTTGTCGTCTTTTTGGTTCCGGCTTGTCCGGGTTAGGTCGTACCAAGCAAAACACTGGCCGTCGACGCGTACGATAGCCCGCGTCTTGCCTTCTTCACACCGAAAACTACCCTGCGCAGACGTGGCGCCCTGAAATGGGCGCCACGCAGTTGGGTCAAGACTGAACCAACCCACGAACGCTTAGTTTATCACAGGACGGGGATCGGGTCAAATTGCCCATCCGGTGCTTCTCAGCAGCAGCGCTCCTGGTAGGGCCAGCTTGGCGCGACCTTGCCAGGAGCGTGACTGTTCAAGCCTCGCCTGCATCGAGCAAGCCCAAATCCTCGGCCAGATCCACTTCGCCGAACCCCGTTATGTCATCCAAGATGAGCGGCTCATCCAGGATGAGCTGATCATCGTCAGCTTCACCACCATACAGGACATCCTCCGCCAGGCTGGTTGCATCCTGCGCGGCGATGGCGGCCTCCACGATCCTGTGACGGGTTTCAAACCCCGTGCCCACCGGGATCAGCTTGCCGATGATGACGTTTTCCTTCAGACCGCGCAGGCCGTCCTTGGCGCCCCGCACCGCGGCATCGGTGAGCACCCGCGTCGTCTCCTGGAAGGATGCCGCGGCCAGGAAGCTATCGGTGTTCAACGACGCCTTGGTGACGCCGAGCAGGATCGGTTCGCCGCGCGCCGGCTCGCCACCCGCGGCCTCCGCCGCGCCATTGGTCTCCTCGAACTCGAAGCGGTCTATCAACTCGCCGATCAGCATGTCGGTGTCCCCGCTGCGCAGCACGCGCACCCGCCGCAGCATCTGGCGGATAATGACCTCGATGTGCTTGTCGTGGATGTTAACGCCCTGCGAACGGTACACCCTCTGCACCTCATCGAGCATGTACATCTGCACCGCCTCACGGCCCTGGATCCGCAACACCTCGCGCGGGTTCTTGGAGCCTTCAGTGAGCTGTTCGCCCACCTCCACCCGGTCGCCCTTGTCGACCCGCAAGCGGGCCGAAGCGGGGATGTCGCTAATCCATTCCTCGACATCCTCGCGCCGGATAATCGCCCGGTAGCCACCGCTATCTTCCGGCTCGATGTAGATGTGGCCATCCATGACTGCCAGAAATTCCTGGGGCTCCGCGGTGGGATCCAGGGCCCGCGCGATGGAGGTGTTAGCCTGAACCCGGTCATCGCTCTCGACAAGCATCTCGTAGCCGATCGGGATGTGATGGGTCTTGCGGCGCAAACGGGCATTGGTCACCTTCAGCTTGCGAACATCGTCGTCCCAGTAGACATCTACGATGCCGCCAATCTCGCTGATGACCGCCTCGCCCTTGGGCGTACGCGCCTCGAAAAGCTCCTCAACCCGCGGCAACCCCTGGGTGATATCCTCGGCCCCGGCCACGCCGCCGGTGTGAAACGTGCGCAAGGTCAACTGCGTGCCAGGCTCGCCGATGGATTGCGCCGCGATAATCCCCACGGCCTCACCCATCTTCGCCATACCACCCTTCGCCAGGTCACCACCGTAGCATGACCGACACAGGCCAAAGCGGTTCTCGCACGTCATCGGCGAGCGGACGTACACCTTGTCCACCTTCGCCCGTTCGATGGCCCGCAGCGCCAGGTCATCGATCATCTGGTTGCGCTCGACCAGAATCTCACCCGTCTTGGGATCGACCACCGGCGCGGCCGACAGCCGCCCGATAATCCGTTCGCCAAGCTTCTCGCCCACCTCGGTGGCGCCCTCCCGGCTAAACCAGACGCCCGCCTGCGTCCCACAGTCCTCCGAGTTGATGATGACGTCCTGGGCCACGTCCACCAGCCGCCGGGTCAGATAGCCGGCGTCCGCCGTGCGCAACGCGGTGTCGGCCAGACCCTTGCGTGCGCCGTGCGTGCTCAAGAAGTACTCCAGCGCCGTCAGGCCCTCGCGGAAGTTGGAGCGGATCGGCAGGGCAATGATTCGACCCGAGGGATCGGCCATCAAACCGCGCATGCCGGCCAACTGGCGAATCGGTTGAATTCCACCCTTGGTTGCGCCGGAAGTTGCCATCGCGCCCAGACCCGATTGCGGATCCAACAGATTCTTCACCGCCTGGGTGATGTCATCCGTGGCGCGTGTCCACAGCTCCACAACCTTGTTGTACTGCTCTTCCTCGGTGATCAGGCCCCGACGGTACTGACGCTCAGCCTCCTCGACCCGCGCAGTCGTCTCATCGAGCACAGCCTGCTTAGTCTCCGGCACGGTGATGTCGCTCACAGCGATCGTCATACCCGAGATCGTCGCATAAGCGAAGCCCAGGCGCTTGATCTCGTCGACAACCTCCGCAGTCACTTCAGGCCCCATCAACTCGTAACAGACACCGACGAACTCGTTGAGCCGCTTCTTGTCCATGACCTCGTTGACGAACTGCAAAGGCCGGGGCAAGGATACGTTGAACAGCACGCGCCCCACAGTGGTGGAGATGAGCCCGGTCTGGGGCAGCTTGTCCGGCGGCACGCGCTGGGCGAGCAAGCGCTCACGGATGTAGTCCAGCGTCAAGACATTGTCCCCCAGATCGTGCAGCAACATCTGCCGTTGGGTGAGCAAGGTCCGCACCACGTCGCCCGCAGTCTGCAGCTTATGCTGGGCCATCACCGCGGCCACATCCGGTCGCAGGTCGAGCTGCTCCACCGACACTTCATCGGCCCAATCGGTGAAGCGTATCTGGATGGGCGTGTGCAGCTCAACGACCTTCAGATCATAGGCCAGCCGCACCTCGTCGGCATCGGCGAAGCTCTTGCCGGCCCCCTTGGCGTTGGGTGTCTCGACGGTGAGGTAGTAGCAGCCCAGGACCATATCCTTGGATGGCCCCACGATCGGCTCGCCCGAAGATGGCTTGAGCAGATTGGCCGAGCTGAGCATCAATTCCCGGGCCTCGCGCACCGCCTCTTTCGACAACGGCACGTGGACGGCCATCTGGTCGCCGTCGAAGTCGGCGTTGAACGCCGCGCACACCAGGGGATGGATCTGGATCGCGCTGCCATCGATCAGAATGACCTCAAAGGCCTGGATCCCCAAGCGGTGCAACGTCGGCGCGCGGTTCAGCAGCACCGGGCGATCTTTAGACACCTCTTCCAGGACATCCCAGACCTCAGGGCTCTCCCGATCCACCAAACGCTTGGCGCTCTTGATGTTATGGGCAAAGTTGTATTCGACCAGTCGGCGCATCACGAACGGCTTGAACAGCTCCAACGCCATCTTCTTCGGCAAGCCGCATTGGTTTAGCTTGAGTTCCGGGCCGATGACGATCACTGAGCGGCCCGAGTAGTCGACGCGCTTGCCCAATAGATTGCGTCGGAAGCGTCCCTGCTTCCCCTTGAGCAGGTCGGAGAGGCTCTTGAGCTTGCGCTTGCCGCTGCGGCTGACCGCGCGACCCCGGCGACCGTTGTCGATGAGGCTGTCCACGGCCTCCTGCAACATGCGCTTCTCGTTGCGCACGATCACGTCCGGCGCGCCCAGCTCCAACAGCCGCTTGAGGCGGTTGTTGCGGTTGATCACACGGCGGTAGAGATCGTTCAGGTCGGACGTGGCAAACCGGCCGCCGTCCAACTGCACCATCGGCCGCAGATCGGGCGGCAGGACCGGCAGCAGGGTCATGACCATCCACTCGGGGCGATTGCCGCTCTTGCGGAACGACTCGGCGACCCGCAGACGCTTGGCAGCCTTCTTCTTGCGTTGCTTGGACTGCGTCGTCTGGATCTCGTTGCGCAACTCCTTGACCAACTGGTCCAGGTCGATCTTGGCCACCAGCTCGCGGATCGCCTCCGCGCCCATCGCCGCGCGGAAGACGTTGCCCCACCGATCTTGCAGGTCGCGGTATTGGGTTTCAGTCAACAACTCCCGCTCGCGCAACTCCTTCAGCTCGACCAGCGAATCGTCCAGATCGGATCGCAGCCGCGCCTTTTGTGTCTCGACCTGTTCACGCTGCTCGTCGGTCGCCAACTCGATCTCGCGCCGGATCATCTCGCGTCGGGTGACTATCAAATCACGGACCGCTTCCCCAGCGCTGTTAATGTTTTCCTCGATTTCGCTGAGCCGGTTTTGCAGGGCTTCGTTGAACGCATCCAGATGGGCGCGTGTCACCACAGTGCCTTGCGATACCAGCACTGCATTCTCCGCCGCCCAGGGCAGGCGCACTTCCGACCCCGCCTGCTTGCCCTGGTAACCATCCAACAACTGCTGCAAACGCTGGCCCGCCGCGATCACCTCACCGGTCTCAGCCGCCAGACGCTCGGCCAGAGCGGCCAACTCGCTCTCTTCCTGGTGCTGCAGGGCAGCCAGTCGCTCTGTCCGGTCCACCTCGCTCTCGCTCAGCCGGGCCTGGATCTCACCTTCTTGTCGGGCCAGACGCATGTTCAACTCACGCTCAGCACGCGCGATAGTGCGACTCCGGGCATCCTCGTCCACGTTGGTGATCACGTATTGGGCGAAGTACAGGATGCGCTCCAGGTTGCGCGGGCTGATGTTGAGCAACAGACCCAGCCGGCTGGGGACACCCTTGACATACCAGATATGGCTGACCGGGCTGGCCAGCTTGATATGCCCCATCCGCTCGCGCCGCACGCGACTGTGGGCCACCTCAACACCGCACTTGTCGCACACGATGCCTTTGTAGCGAATGCGCTTGTACTTGCCGCATGCGCACTCCCAATCCTTGGTGGGGCCGAAGATCCGTTCACAGAAAAGACCATCGCGTTCCGGGCGCAGCGTGCGATAGTTGATCGTCTCAGGCTTGGTTACCTCACCGTGCGACCAGTTCAAAATCTGGTCTGGCGAAGCCAACGAAACACGGATGGCATCGAATTCACTGACTTCCACGCTTCCTCCATTTCGGATTGCGGATTGCGGATTGCGGATTGCGGAATCCTGGCAATCAATGTGAGCTCTTCTTTAACCTGGCTGTCTGAATAGACGAGACAGTGATTGCGACAAGTTCATCAGCTTCCTGCATCAAAGCCGCAACCTGCTCCACCTTGAGAAGACCAGCTTCTACTAACAGTTCTATCCAGTACTGCGATTCGTCGGCCTCTTCTTCCACCGTTCCCATTTTGGAAATGAAATCAGCAGTTGACTTCGCCCGACATGCCGCTCGATAGTTGGCTCCCACCGAAGTGCTCGCACGCAACAACTGATGGCCGATAGTTGCCGATACGGAGTCTCTGGGCAACGACTGGACTAGACGAATGACGCTTAGCGCAAACTGCTTCGTCCTGCGCTTCAATTCCGTCTTATCCACCACACGCCTCCGCTCGAAACTGCGGATTGCAGATTTCGGACTTCGGAATCATTCCCCAATCAAATCATTCCGAAATCCGCATTCCGCAATCCGCAATCCGCAATCCGCAATCCGCAATCCGCAATCCGCAATCATTCGAGCCCCTTGCTCATCGGTCCGGGCAGGCTCAAACTGAAGCCCAGATTGGGCAGCTTCTCTTCAGTATCTTCGCGGCCAAATTGGATCACTTCTTCCTTGGCATCCACGACTTCGACTGCCAGACCCAACGACTGCAACTCCTTGACCAACACCCGGAAACTTTCGGGCACGCCGGGCGACTCGATCGGCTCGCCCTTGACAATGGCCTCGTACGTCTTCACGCGACCGGTGACGTCGTCCGATTTGACGGTGAGCATCTCTTGGAGGGTATGGGCCGCGCCGTAGGCCTCCAACGCCCACACCTCCATTTCGCCGAAGCGTTGACCGCCGAACTGCGCCTTGCCACCCAACGGCTGCTGGGTCACCAGACTGTACGGGCCGGTCGAGCGCGCATGCACCTTGTCCTCCACCAGGTGGTGGAGCTTCATCATGTGGATGATCCCCACTGTCACAGGTTGATCGAACGGCTCGCCGGTCTTGCCGTTGAACAACACAGTCTTGCCCCACGTGGGCAACGGCTGGTTTTTCTCACGGCTGATGCGTAGCGCCTCTGCCACCACCTCTTCGGACGAGAGCGCGGAGATCCGCGCCATTTCCGCGTAGATCTGCTGCCGCTCGGCCTCAGACTCGGTAAGCTCATTGTAGTCGAAGGTGGCGTCCGATGCGGCATCCGGCTCGGCCGCCACCGCGACCGCCTCCAATTTGACCACGCGCATCTGCTCGCGCACCACCCACTTCAGCCATTCGCGCAAACACACAATGCGCGCCACCTCGTCGGCAGTTTCCCGTACCGCCAGCGGTCGGTCGTCCCCGGGGAACGACAGCAGGGTGTCCGGGTCGTAGGCCTGGGGCGCCTCGGCCAGCCATTCCCGCAACATCGCCTGCCGCGCATACACCACATCGCGATAGGCTCGTTCAGGGTCATAACCGCGCTCGCCCAACCAGCCGGCCAGGTACAAAGCGCGCACCTCGTCATCGTCCTGGAAATCCTCCTCCAGGTAGCCCTGTTCGATCGCCCAATCCCAGGCCCGCTTGGTGGCCTTTTCCCAGGCCCGATCAGCGAGCCAGGCCCGAGCCAATTCGGCCTCGATCTCGTGTTCGCGCGCGCCATCGAAGACTGGGGTCACCACCCGGAAGCCCAGCCGCTGGGCCGCCCATCCCAGGTGAGTCTCCAGCACCTGGCCGATGTTCATCCGAGCGGGCACGCCCAACGGGTTCAGGATGATATCGACCGGCGTGCCGTCGGGCAGGAACGGCATGTCCTCCACCCGCACGATCCGGGAGATGACGCCCTTATTCCCGTGACGCCCCGCCATCTTGTCACCTTCCATCAGCTTGCGCCGCTGCGCCACGCTCACGCGCACCATCCGTTCAACACCTGCCGGCAGATCCCGATGCTCGTCGCGACTGAACTCCTTGATATCCACAACCTTGCCATACTCGCCATGGGGCAGCCGCAAGCTGGAATCCTTCACCTCCCGCGCCTTCTCGCCGAAGATGGCGCGCAGCAGCTTCTCCTCAGGGCTCAACTCGGTCTCACCCTTGGGCGTGATCTTGCCGACCAGGATGTCGCCCGGCGCCACCACCGCGCCGACCCGCACCACGCCCTTTTCGTCCAGGTCCTTCAGCGCGTCCTCGCCGACGTTGGGGATGTCGCGGGTAATCTCTTCCGGCCCCAACTTGGTGTCGCGGGCTTCGATCTCGTGTTTTTCAATGTGGATCGACGTAAACTTGTCCTCCTGGATCAGTCGCTCACTGATCAGGATCGCATCTTCGTAGTTGCCACCCTCCCAGCTCAGAAACGCCACCAGGACGTTCTCGCCCAAGGCCATTTCGCCCATCTCGGTCGAGCTAGAATCGGCCAGCACCTGGTGTTCTTCGACCCGATCGCCTTTCGCCACCACAGGGCGCTGGTCAATACAGGTGCTCTGGTTCGAGCGCTGATACTTGCGCAGCCGGTACACGCGGCGGGTACCGGTGTCCTCCAGTACCACGATCTCGTCGCTGCACGCCTTGACCACCTCGCCGGGATTCAGGGCCACGATCACCTGGCCCGAGTCCACCGCGGCCTGCCGCTCGATCCCGGTGCCCACGATCGGCGCGTTCGGCCGCAGCAACGGCACGGCCTGGCGCTGCATGTTCGAGCCCATCAGCGCGCGGTTGGCGTCGTCGTGCTCCAAGAACGGGATCAGCGCTGCCGACACCGAGACGATCTGCTTGGGTGAAACATCCATGTAATCGACGTGCTCGGGTGACTCGAACAGGAACTGCTGGTTGCGCCGGACGGAGACACGCGACTCAGTGAAGTAGCGCTCACCATCGGTCGGCGCGTTCGCCTGGGCGATCGCGTGCCGGTCCTCCTCGTCGGCCGAGAGGAACACGATCTCCTCGGTCAATTCCGGCACGATCCGCAGCTCAGGCAGCACATCGCCCAGCTCGGCGATCCGCCCGGCCAACTCCTCGTCCACCTGGGTGCCTGGCTCCGCCAACACCGTGCCATCGGGCAGGGAGATCCGCTCGCGCAGGATCTTGCCGGTCAGGCTGGCCGGTCGATTCTGCACTCGGTTGAGCACCCGGCGATAGGGTGTCTCGATGAAGCCGAACTCATTGATCCGGCCATAGGTCGCCAACGACCCGATCAGGCCGATGTTCGGCCCTTCAGGGGTCTCGATGGGGCAAATACGGCCATAGTGGCTATTGTGCACGTCGCGTACGTCAAACCCAGCCCGCTCGCGGCGCAGGCCGCCCGGCCCCAACGCGCTGAGGCGCCGTTTGTGTGTCAGCTCCGCCAACGGGTTAGTCTGATCCATGAACTGACTGAGCTGTGAGCCACCGAAAAACTCCCGGATGGCGGCCACCACGGGCCGGGTATTGATCAGCGATAGGGGGGTCGTCAATTCCGTGTCACGGATCGACATCCGCTCGCGCACCACGCGCTCCATGCGCAACAGGCCGATGCGCAGTTGATTCTGGATCAGCTCACCTACCGTCTTGACCCGCCGGTTGCCCAGGTGATCGATGTCGTCCTCGCCCTCCACGCCGTTGTTGACCTGGATCATGTGCCGGAGCACTGCCACCAGATCGTCGTTGGTGAGAATGCGGTGGGTTAAGGGCACGTCCAGGCTCAGTCGGCGGTTGAGCTTGTACCTCCCCACCTTCCCCAGATCGTAACGCCGCGGCGCAAAGACCAAGTTCTGCATGAAGCTCTTGGCATTATCCAGAGTGGGTGGATCACCGGGCCGCAGCTTCTTGTAGAACTCCAACAGCGCCGTGTCCACACCCTTCGCCGAGTCCGCACGATCGGGCGTGCGAGTCGGATCTCGCTCCAAGGTCGTCGCGATATAGGCGTGCTCCGGCTCATTGTCCACTTCAGTGAACAGTTCGAGGATCTCCTCGTCCGAGCCGTAACCGATGGCGCGCAGCAACACCGACACCGGCAGTTTGCGCTTGCGATCCACCTTGACCGAGATGATGTCGCGCTTGCTGGTCTCGAACTCCAACCAGGCGCCGCGATTGGGGATCAACTTCGCATAACAAAGTCGCCGATCCGTAACTCGGTCCTCCTCCACGGTGAAATACACGCCGGGGGAACGAATCAACTGGCTGACGACAACACGCTCTGCGCCGTTAATAATGAAGGTGCCGTTTTCGGTCATCAAGGGGAAGTCACCCATGAACACGTTCTGCTGGGTGACTTCGCCCGTCTCGCGGTTGACCAGCTTGATACGAACCCACAGGGGCGCCGCAAACGTCATGTCCCGGTCCCGACATTCCGGCTCAGAGTACTTCGGTTCACCAAACCAAAAACCTTCCGGCCCAGGTTGCGAGCCAAAATGCAATTCAAGGTTTTTGTTGAAACTGACGATCGGCGAGATCTCAGCGAACAGTTCTTCCAAGCCTTCAGTCTGGAACCAGCGAAAGGAGTCTAGCTGCACCTCGATCAGGCGCGGCAACTCGTAGACGTCCCGAATGCGAGCGTACGACTTGCGCGTGGCGTTACCGCCACCGGTCCGGAGATGCGTCATGAAGTGTCCACTCCTTGTTCAGAAATACAAAAAACCCAAGTCGCCAACCGACTTGGTGTGCCTCGGTCGTTGAAAGCGCGCGGGGGAATATGCAAGGTGACAGTCAGTACCATCGCCATAATGTGGTATTCAGACAGCAATTGGTAATTATACCTTTGAATGCTCTGGGTGTCAAATCCAGCCGCAACACATTTCTATCCGCAACGCTCCGTCTGAGCAACGCGCTGTGGTTAGAAAAACTCAACCTTAAACTATTGCGTTTCGTCCGCTCAGGACTGGACAAGGCGCGCGTTGTAAGTTAGAATGGAGCGGTGGGGGAAAGTGGTGCCTGGTGGGGGACGGTGCAACGCCGACTAGCCGCTGGCACACAGTGTTCTCGTCCACGAGGGGACCGTTGAAATGTTCTACGGTGAGGACAGGCATACCCTGGACAGCAAGGGGCGCGTTTTCATCCCCGCCAAACACCGCGAGGAGCTTGGCGAGATGGTGTTCGTCGGTCGCGGCCTGGATGGCCAACTCAACGTGTATCCCAAGTCGGTCTGGGAAGGTATGGCCGAACGCCTGACCCAGGCCAGCCAGGCCCGGACGACTATCCGCAACGCCAGCCGGTTCGTTTTCGCGACCACCGGGTGCGAACTGGATCGCCAGGGGCGGATCCTGATCCCGGCGGCGCTGCGCGACTTCGCCGGCCTGGGCAGCGATGTGACGATTCTCGGTCACAACGATCATGTGGAGATCTGGAGCCCAGAGCGCTGGCAGGAGACCTCCGAGCGAGTTCTAGCCCAGGCCAGAGACAGCCACGACGACACCACGAAACTGTCGGAGCTGGAGTTGAACTTGTGAGCGCCGAACACATCCCGGTGATGCTGGCCGAGACGCTGGCCGGATTGGCGCCAGCACCCAACACCGATTGCATCGACGGCACGTTAGGGGGCGCCGGACACGCCGCAGCGCTGCTGCGAGCCACGGGTCCGGGGGGGCGGTTGTTGGGAGTGGACACGGATCCGGCCGCCGTCGCGCGGGGGCAAGCGCGCCTGGCGCAGTTCGGCGATCGGGTCGTATTGGCGCAGGCCAGTTTCAGCCAATTGGCCACCGTCGCAGCCGAACATGGATTCGCTCAAGTGGGCGCCGTCTTGCTCGATCTGGGGATCTCATCATTTCAGTTGGGCGAGGCGGAACGGGGCTTCAGTTTCCAGGCCGAGGGGCCGTTGGATATGCGCATGGCCCCCGGCAACCCGCTGACGGCCGCCGACATCGTCAACTACTGGTCCCAAGATGCGCTGGCCGACGTCATCTACCGCTATGGCGAGGAGCCCCGTTCCCGGCGGATCGCCCGCGCCATCGTCGCAGCCCGGCCCATTCAGACGACCACGGCGCTGGCCAACGTGGTGAGCCGTGCACTTGGGGGCCGGCGCGGCCGGGAACGCATTCACCCTGCCACCCGAGTGTTCCAGGCTTTGCGTATCCGGGTCAACGACGAGTTGGCCGCGTTGGAGGCAGTCCTGCCCCAAATCGTGACGCTGTTGGCGCCGGGCGGCCGATTTGGCATTATCACGTTTCATTCACTTGAGGATCGGATCGTCAAGCTGTTCATCCAGCAAGAAACGCGCGACTGTCTGTGCCCGCCTGATCTTCCTATATGTCGTTGCGGGCACCGGGCCACGCTCAGAGCCATCACGCGCAAGCCAACTCAACCCGGTGAGGATGAAATCAGCTACAATCCACGCAGCCGGAGCGCAAAGCTGCGCATCGCAGAACGACTCTGACCTGCTGAACTAACAGGGAAGTGTCTTCATTAAAGTAAATGATCCACCCAGGGGCTTTTTGTAAATACTTGACCGTAGTCAATTTTTTAGCTACAATGTCCTATATGCAAACGCCACCGTGCGGTGTAGAATTCGTGTCGGTGTGGGTGACTGTGACCTGCTGCAAGGAGGCGGACGATGATCAATCGAACCCCGGTATGGCAACCGCCATTGGGACAACCTGGTTTGCGACAACCCGGGTTATCCCAACCAGAGTTGGGACAACCGCAGGCGCGGTTGGGGTCACCGCTGCTGCCCCTCAATTGGACCGTCGTCCGTCAGGGTTTGCAGGCCGAACCGATTTCCAGGCTGATGAAGTTCGTCTCCGTATTGGCTCTCATCAGCGCGCTCACCTGCGTGTACCTGTGGCAGGCCAGCACGATCTCGGAAATCAACGACGCGACTGCGACGATCAAGGCAGATGCAATCAAGCTGGAACGCTCGAACGCCGGATTGGCGATCGATGTCACCCGGTGGAATGGACCCGCGCACATCGAAGACGAGGCTCGGCGACAGGGCATGACGCCTGATCAACAACCGATCTACGTCGTGGTACCCGAGCTGACGCGGGATGCCTTGGGCGCAGGCGCCAGCGGTGATCTGAGCACACAGCTTTGGCTACGCCTGACCGGGTGGCTTCCGAACAAGGCGGCGCTGGCGGTCGCCATGCGATGACACATGAGTAGAGAAACCCGTTGGAAGAGCTATGATGACGCGATAGCATCCGGGCCGATGTTGGAACGGCCCGGGGCGGAGGATGCGCGTGCGGCGGCTGACCCCAAACACGTGCTGGCCAGCCGCGTGCGCTTGCTCATCGCGATCTTTCTGGTGATCGGGCTGGCAGTGATCGCCAGGCTTATCCATTGGCAACTGTTCGGCGAAGCCCCTGAAGTCGGCGCCACCGAGTCCCAGGCCATCGAAATCAGCCGAGGGCGATTCGTTGACCGGAGTGGGCTGCTGCTGGCGATCGACAGCTTCGTCTGGGAAATCTACGCCAATCCCTGGCAACTCAGCCGCACAGACCCGGCGCCGGCCCTGACTCGTGACCTGGCCCACGCCGCGGGTCTGCCAACCGCCGAGGTCGAGGCGCAACTGGCGCAACGCGACTTGACGGTAGTGACGCTAGCCAAAAACGCGACCGAAGCCCAATGCGAGGCAGTTCGGGCGTTCGAAGAGCCGAGGCTGGTGTGGTGCGCACCCCGCCGCGTGCGGATCTATCCGCTGGGGCCGCTGGCCGCCCACGTCGTCGGTTTCAGCAACTACTCGTTGGTCGGCGTCTATGGCGTAGAGGCCAGCTACGACGCCTGGCTGCGCGATGATCTGGTGTGGACGCAACGACTTCCAGGCGACCGCGCGCCGCTGCTGGAGGCGTGGAAGCTGTACCTGCCGTCTCCAGGGGGGCGCGATCTGGTATTGCACCTGGACGCGCCGTTCCAGCACCTGGTGGAGAAATATTTGGCTGAAGCGCTGAGCTTCAACGAGGCCGAAGCAGGCACGATCATCGTCATGGACCCGCGCACCGGTGGTATCCTCGCGTTGGCCAACCTGCCGTCCTTTGACCCAAACCACTATTCGGATGTCGATCAGGAAACCTGGGTCAATTCGGCCGTCGGCCAGATCTACGAACCGGGATCGGTCTTCAAGCTCATCACGATGGCCGCTGGCCTGGATTCCGGACAGATCACACCGGACACGGTTTTCGAAGACAACGGCTACCTGCAGGTCGGCGATCGCTACATCCGTAACGCCGAGCGCAAACAGTACGGCAAGATCACCGTCCGCGACGCGCTGGCGAAATCGGTGAATGTGGTCACGGCGCAAATCTGCATGGACATGGGCGCCGAAACCTTCTATCGTTACGTGCACAAGTTCGGGTTCGGCAAGCTGACCGAGGTCGATTTGAACTTCGAAGGCTATGGGATCGTCAAGGAACCGGGCAATCCGCTCTGGAGTTATTTCGATCAAGCCGCCAACTCGTTCGGGCAAGGCATCTCGGTCACCACACTGCAAATGATCAATGCAGTCGCGGCCATCGCCAACGGCGGCACGCTGTTACAGCCGCAGATCGCGCGGGGTTTGATCAAGGATGGCCAGGTTTACACCTTGCCGCCGCGGGTACTGGGCTATCCCATTACACCCGAGACCGCTCGTACACTGACTGAGATGATGGTCTACACCATGGACCAATCGGCCTATCCGGACCTGGTGCCCGGCTATCGGGTGGCGGGTAAGACCGGCACCGCGGAAATCCCGACGGAACAGGGGTACACGTCTCAAGAGACCATCACCAGCTTTGTGGGCTTCTTGCCGGCGGCCAACCCGCAAATCGTGATCCTGGTCAAGCTGGTGCGACCCAAGCGCTCGCAGTGGGCTGAGCATGTCGTCATGCCCGTCTTCGGGCAGGTGGCGCGAGATGCCGTTCGCATCCTGGAGATCGCACCAGAGCGTCAATAGCAGGTCGTTTGGCGCGTGTGTTGCCGTTGTACGGATCCTGACTCATCATCCGAGAGGGCCATGCTGAACGTCGCCGA
>MNXL01000300.1:20533-21643 GCA_001871755.1 Anaerolineae bacterium CG2_30_64_16 | reverse complement strand
CCCAACGCCGGACATACGTATCCTCAGTCCGGGGCAGCTCAAGGCGGATCCGTGATCCGCCGCTCGCCCGCCGAGTCACGGACTCAGCTTGAGCAGATTTGTCCCCGCCTTTTTGAGAGGATACGACATACAGCATACCGATAGGGCCTAACCCACGAGATCCTTGCTTTTTGTGCAAGAATTCGGTGAGCAAGGTTGGCGCCTTCTTGGTTCCGGCTTGTCCGGGTTAGGAGCGAACAACGCGTGGTCAGCCCACTCAATTGGCTTCTCGGCCTTTTCTCACTGGATATCGGCATCGACCTGGGCACTGCCAACACCCTGGTCAACGTGCGCAACCGGGGCATCGTCATCAACGAGCCGTCGGTGGTCGCGATCGAAAAGAAGACCAGAAAGGTCCTGGCCATCGGCTCGGAGGCCAAGGAGATGGTTGGCCGCACGCCCAGCAACATCATCGCCATTCGCCCGTTGCGAGACGGCGTGATCTCCGATTTCGACGTCACCGAGCAGATGCTGCACTACTTCATTCACAAGGTCCACGACCGGATGCTGTTGCGCGTGCCCCGGCCGCGCGTGGTGGTCGGCATCCCCAGCGGGGTGACGGAGGTGGAGAAAAGGGCCGTGTACGACGCGACCATCAGCGCCGGCGCGCGGGAGGCGTACCTGATCGAGGAGCCGATGGCCGCGGCGATCGGCGCCGGGCTGCCGGTCGGCAGCGCGCAGGGCAGCATGATCGTGGACATCGGTGGCGGCACCACCGAAGTCGCGGTGACTTCCCTGGGCGGGATCGTGGTGGCGCGGTCGATCCGGGTCGCGGGCGACGAGATGAACGAGGACATCATCAACTACGCGAAGCAGAAGTACAACCTCCTGATCGGGGAACAGATGTCCGAGAAGATCAAGATCGAGGCCGGCTCCGCGTACCCGCTGGAACAGGAGAAGGTTATCACGCTGCGCGGGCGCAACCTGGTCAGCGGCCTGCCGGACAGCATCGACGTCAGCAGCGTCGAGCTGCGCGAGGCGCTCAAGAACTCCGTCAGCATCATCGTCGACACGGTGCGCCAGGCCATCGACGAGACACCGCCCGAGCTGATCTCAGACCTGATGGAGCAT
>MNXL01000300.1:0-20447 GCA_001871755.1 Anaerolineae bacterium CG2_30_64_16 | reverse complement strand
CGAAGACCCGCTCAGTTGCGTGGCGCGTGGCGCCGGCCAGGTCCTGGAAAACTTCGAGGTGCTGCACAAGACGTTGGCCAGTATGCAGCGGGGCAGCACGCTCCACTGAGTCGAGATTTCCGATTGCGGATGATGAATCGTGAGCCACCTGACGCGAAGTCGTCTGCGCACGATCCCTTGAGGTTGGCTGGCCGGCGGTCCGCGATCCGAAGCCCTTCGGCGGCGCCCTTCGATGGGCCCCTCGATGAACCCCTCGCTGAACTCGGGAGGGGCCTCGGGAGGGGCCTCAGGACACGGCTCAGGACAAGTCGACAATCCGAAATCGGCGTATGAAGCAGCTTTCTAACCGCACGGTCGTTTTCTACGTCCTGGCAGCCGTTTGCATTGTGCTGCTGGTCCTTTCCTCATCGGGTCGTCTGGCCCCTGTGGAAGGGGTGTTTACAACTGTCGCCAGGCCTTTCCTCGTCGCATTCAACGGCCTCGGGCGCCAGATCAACAACGTCTTCACCACCGCACGGGACCTGGCGACTTTGCGCTCCCGCAACCAGCAATTGCAGGCCCAGGCCGACACCCTGATCATCGACAACCTGCGCCTGAAGGAGGTCGGGTCCGAGAACGAACGCCTGCGCGAGCTGCTCCGCTTCCGCCAACTGAACCCGACCTATGATTTTCGCGGCGGCCAGGTGATCGCACGGGTCATCAGCGGCGGAACCAGCAACTATCTTGCCACCATCGCCATCGATCTGGGCGCAGAACACGGCATCGAACCCGGGATGCCGGTCGTCACAGAGCGCGGGCTGGTCGGGCGGATCTACAAGGTGGGGCCATCGACCTCCACCGTATTGCTGATCACCGACCCCAGCAGCGGTGTGCAGGCGCTGGTGAAGCGCAATCGCGCGGTGGGTGTGGTGACGGGTCAGGCCGGCGCGCAACCGGTGATGGATTTCGTGCCCCAAGACGCCGACATCAGCGTGGGTGACGAAATCATCACCTCGGGCCTCGGGGGCAACTTTCCCAAGAATCTGGTGATCGGCCAGGTGGTCAGTGTGCATCAACGTGACTACGAGATGTTCCAGCAGGCGACGATCCGGCCCACAGTGAACTTCGACCGGCTCGAATTCGTGCTGGTGATCACCAACTTCCAGCCGTTGCCGGGGCAACCTGCTGAGCCAGAAAGTGTGGGGTAGCCAGCCGTGCCGGAGCGAACGGGTCCCAGTGCCACGGGAATCAAGCGCAACCTCAGCAACCTCTCTCTGACGCTGACCGTCGTGGCGCTGGCGGTGCTGCTGCAGGCAACGCTGCTGACACGGGTGCGAGTTCTGGGTGTCAGCCCCGATCTGCTCCTGGTCGCCGTCGTCGCATGGAGCCTGTTGCACGGCGCGACGGAGGGGTTGATCTGGGGATTCATCGGGGGATTGGGGCTGGATCTGGTGGCCGGGATGCCGCTGGGCACATCCTCTTTGGCGCTGATGGCGATCTGTTTTTTAGCGGGACTGGGCACGAACAGCGTCTTTGCGGGCAATCTGTTATTGCCGATCTTCCTCGCCGGGCTGGCGACGCCTGTGCATGGTTGGATCATCCTCCTCAGCGCGCAACTGCGCGGGCTACGCGTGGACTGGATCGCCAGCACCGTGCGCGTCATCGGTCCGGGGATTTTGCTCAACGCGGCGCTGATGGTGCTGGTTTATCCGGCGCTGCGCGGACTGGCCACGCGCGTCGGCGCACAGCAGATGGAATGGTAACGACATGAAACCGACAAGAAACCGTGCACAGGGGCGACTGATCATCTTACGCCTGATCATCAGCCTGGCTGTGCTGGTGCTCAGCGGCCGCCTGTGGCAACTTCAGATGGTCGACGGGGAAACCTACCGCGTCCTGGCCGATCAGAATCGTTTCCGGGAAGTGGACGTCGCGGCCCCGCGCGGCGTCATCTACGACCGCAACGGCCAGATCCTGGCGCGCAACCAGCCGAGTTTCACGGTGGTGGTGGTGCCGGCCGACCTGCCCGAAGATCGCGTGGATCAGGAGCCAGGAGCGGTGACCGCAGCCGTGATCGATCGGCTGCTGGAGCTGTTGGCCCGGCCGCAAGATGCCGCGCCTGTGCAGCCGACCCCCACTCCGGCGGCGATCTCACAATCAGACGCCGCGTTGGGAGGGCCGGCCGTACCGATCATGGCGATCCCAGACCGCCAACCCTGGATCCGTCCCCGCGCGGAGATCGAGCAAGCCATCCAGGACGGCCAACTGGGAGGCGCCTACAGACCGGTCACCGTGGCCACACACATCAAAGCCCCCACCGCCTTCCTCGTCGCCGAAGATGCCGTCAATTTGCCCGGGGTTGAACTGGTGTTGGAGCCGATCCGAGACTACCCGAGCGGCGCGTTGACCTCGCACATCATCGGTTACATGGGGCACGTCCCGGAGAGCGAGCTCGCGGCGTACACAGCCAGGGGCTACAGTCAAAACGACCAGGTGGGGCTGACCGGCCTGGAGGCGACCTACGAGGAGGAACTGCACGGCAAAGACGGCCTCCAGACCATCGAGGTGGACGTCAATGGCCGCAAGATCCGCACGGTCGGCGAGCCGGAACCGGCCAGTCCGGGCAATAACCTGATGCTGACCCTGGATCTGAACCTCCAGCGGGCGGCAACCGAGGCGCTCCAGGATGCCCTGGACGGCTCACAGGGCTTCACCAAGGCCACCCAGGGCGTTGTCGTCGCGCTCAACCCGCGCGACGGCGCCGTGTTGGCCCTGGTCAGCCTGCCGAGTTACGACAACAACCTGTTCGCCAAAGGCGTCACCACTGAGGCGTGGCACGCGCTGACCAGCGACCCCGACCGGCCGCTCTTCAATCACGCCATCGGCGGGGTGTATCCTCCCGGCTCGATCTTCAAGATCATCGTCGCCGCAGCCGGCCTACAGGAGAACGTCCTTACGACCCGGACCAGGTTGGGAGATGGGTTCGACGGCAACAACGACGGCATCATCTGGCTTCCCAACGAATCCTACCCCTGGGATCGCACCAAAGACCAGGCTTTCTACTCGTGGATCCACAAGTATGGGTACGGGCACGGCTTCGTCACGATCCGGGACGCGTTGGCCGTTTCGGACGACATCTTCTTCTACCAGTTGGGGGGCGGCTATCTGGACAAGTTCCATGGCCTGGGCTCTGAGGCGATCGGCTACTATGCCCGCGAGTTCGGCCTGGGGCAGACGACCGGGATCGAGTTGCCCGGCGAAAGCCGAGGGCTGGTCCCCGACCCAAAATGGAAGCGGCTGAACTGGGCCGAAAACTGGCTCACCGGAGATACCTACAACATGAGCATTGGGCAGGGGTTCGTGCTGGCCACCCCCTTGCAAATGGCGAACGCGACCGCGGCGGTCGCGAATCGCGGCTTCGTTTATCAACCGCAGTTGGTGGACCACGTTACGGATGCGGAGGGCAACGTGGTCCGCACTTTCGAGCCGATATTGATTCGCGAGGCGCCGGTAGATCCGGACAACCTGGACACGGTCCGCGAGGGCATGTACGGCGCAGTCAACTGGCCCAACGGCACCGCCCCGCGCGCACAATTGCCCGGCATCGCCGTGGCGGGCAAGACCGGTACGGCCGAGTACTTCCGCGACGAGGACAACGACAACCAGGCTGACCGAGACGAGAAAGGCAACCTGCCGACCCACGCCTGGTTTACGGCGTTCGCGCCCTACGTGGACCCCGAGATCGTGGTCACGGTCTTCATAGCCAACGGCGGCGAGGGCTCCACCGCCGCGGTACCGGTCGCGGCGCGCATCCTGCAAACCTACTTCCAGCTCGACGTCCCCGCACAGACCGCGGAGACGCCGACGGCGCCCGGTGACTGAGGCGACGAACGCATGAGATCTGTGCTGTGGCGCCGCTTTGACTGGCCATTGCTGGCGCTCGTGCTGCTGCTCAGCGGCTACGGCATCCTGATGATCGCGAGCGCCTTGTCGGGCAATCAAGTGCTGGCCGTCTGGCCGTGGCGTCAGGCCGGCTTTCTCCTGATCGGGATGATCTTGCTTTTCCTGGTCGCGGTCATCGACTATCGACTGTTGGGTAGCCTGGTCTATCCCCTCTACCTGTTGATGTTGCTGGCCCTGGTTGTGCTTACCGTCGCGGGCACTGTATCTGGAGGGGCGCAGCGCTGGCTGGCTCTGGGCGATTTCCTGCTCCAGCCCTCCGAGCTGATCAAGCTCGCCATCATCCTGGTGATGTCCTACTACCTTTCCACCCGCGAAGAGCGGATGAACAACCTGATCACGCCGCTGGTTGCGCTGATCCTGTTGGCGCCCGCCGTCGTGCTGGTCTACCTGCAACCCAACCTGGGCACCGCCCTGTCATTGCTGGCGATCGGGGGCATGATCCTGGTGGTGAGCGGACTGCGATGGCAACATGGGCTGCTGATGATCGCCGCGGGGGCCGCGGCCGCGGTCCCGGCCTGGAAGTACCTGTTCGCTGACTACATGAAAACCCGGGTGATGATGTTTCTCGACCCGACCGCGGTCTCGGCGGCCGACCGATACAACGTGGACCAGGCCATGATCAGCATCGGGTCGGGCGGCTGGCTGGGCCGCGGGCTGTTTCGTGGGTCACAGAGCCAGCTTCACTTCCTGCGCGTGCGCCACACGGACTTCATCTTCTCAGTCACGGCCGAGGAGTTGGGCTATTTTGGCGCAGTCGTCCTCATCATCCTATTCGGGCTGCTGCTGCTCCGCATGACGCGGATCGCCAGCATGGCGCGCGATACGTTCGGCCGGCTGATCGTGACCGGCGTGACGACGATGATCCTGTTCCAGTTCATCGTCAACATCGGTATGAACCTGAGCCTCCTGCCAGTGACGGGCATCCCATTGCCCTTCATCAGCTACGGCGGCAGCTCACTCTGGACCATGTTGATCGGCATCGGGCTGACCGAGAGCGTGGCCATGCGCTATCGCAAGATCGAATTTGAGTAGGTTCGTAGTGAGCGCTTCAGCGCTCCGGCCCTGACAAACCAGGCACAATCACATAAGTCATGCCCACGCTGGTCCAGAGTGCCTGTTCTGTATCCCTGCCCTGGGGCCACAGCCAGCAGGCAAACAATCAGGAGATAAGTTCAATGAGTCAGCTATCCCACACCCGGCTGGTCTTAATGAGTCTGTTGCTGGCCACTTTGCTGGCCGCGTGCACACCTGTGTCCTGCAGCAAGCAATCCAAAGACTTCATCACGAAGATGGAAGCGCTCTTTGACGATTGGGACGATAGCACAAACCTGGCCTCTCACACAGCCCGCATCGCCTTGTCGCCAGTCATTGCGCAAATGCAAAGCATTCGCCGGCAAGTCAATGACCTTAAAGCACCCCAATGTGCCAAACATGTTCAAGACGAACTCATGGCCTACATGGACAAGTCTATCGAATCCTACACTGCTTTCATGGACAACGATTCTGGAAAAGCCGATAGATTGGCACAGGAAGCCGCTGGACTGTTCGAAAAGTTCATAAAGGACTTCATGGAGCTGAAGTATGGAAATGATGTTACTGCCCCTCCAAAGCCAAACGCGCCTCCCCTGCCCCCGACCACGATCCCCGGCACGCCGACGCCGGAAGGCTGGACCCGACACGAGACGCCGCGGCTGATCCTCTGGCTGCCGGCCACGTGGACCACGCTCGAGGTCGATCAGGGCGATTTGAACGAGCTGTTCGCGGAGTTCCAGGCCCACAACCCGGATCTGGCCGGCATCATCGGCGGACCCGAGTCGCTCCAGGGCGTGTACCTCTGGGCGTTCGACAACACCGGGGCCGACCCGACGATCAACAACCTGAACATCCGGCGCACCGAGCTGGGCAGCAGCCAGGGCGCGGACATGGCACTGCTCGTCGGGAGCATCGTCGGCCAATATCGTCAGCTTGGCTTCGACGTCGAGGAGACCCTGGCAAACCTGAACATCGGCGGTTTCCCTGCCGCACGGATCGCGTACAGCTTTGCGATGACCAACAGTGCGGGCCAGGCGATCACCGCCAAGGGCTATCAATACCTGGTCGCAGCCGGCGCCAATCTGTGGATCTTGAGCTACACGCTTGATCCGGCGCTGGCCACCACGGTATTGCCCGTCATCGAGCAGAGCGCCCAGTCGTTTCAGGCGAAGTGAGATGGTAGATTGGTAGATTGGTAGATTGGTGGACTGGCTGGCGCGACAGAACAAATCCACCAATTTACCAACTTACCAATTTACCCCTCCACCAATACCACAAAGAAAAGACCATGACCCCCAACTATCCCGTGCGCGTGCGTATGGCGCCTAGCCCGACAGGCTATTTCCACCTCGGCAGCGCTCGCACCGCGCTCTTCAACTGGCTGTATGCACGGCACACCGGCGGCGCCTTCATCTTGCGCATCGAAGACACCGACCGGACCCGCTTTGTGGCCGATGCCCTGCAGGATGCGATGGACAGCCTGCGCTGGCTCGGGCTGGATTGGGACGAGGGGCCTGAGGTTGGTGGCCCCCATGGCCCCTACTTCCAATCGGAGCGGCTGCCGATCTACCATGAATGGGCCGGGTGGCTGGTGGAGCATGGGCACGCGTATCGCTGCTACTGCTCGGAGGCGCGGCTGGGCGCCTTGCGCCGAGCACAGCAAGCTCGCAAGGAAAACACCGGCTACGACCGCCACTGCCGCCATCTGACCGCAACGCAGCGCGCTGAATACGCAGCCGCGGCCACGCCGGCCGTCGTGCGCCTGGCGATGCCGTTGGCGGGCGAGACCAGTTTCACCGACGCCCTGCGCGGGGTCATCACGTTCGACAATCGCCAGATCATCGACCCGATCTTGCTCAAGTCGGACGGCTTCCCGACTTACCACCTGGCGAACGTGGTGGACGATCACCTCATGGAGATCACTCACATCTTGCGCGGGGATGAATGGCTCAACAGCGTGCCGCTGCACGTCAACCTGTATCGCGCCTTCGGCTGGGAGATGCCGGTCTACGCCCATCTCCCCCTCATCCTGGATCCCAGCGGCGTCGGCAAGTTGAGTAAGCGCAAGAAAAAGGGCGAGGGCGGGGAGGAGTTGCTGACCTACATCCGCGAGTATCGCCAGGCCGGCTATCTGCCGGAGGCGATGTTCAACTTCCTGGCGATCCTGGGCTGGTCCTACAGCGCGGACACCGACCTGTTCAGCCGAGAGCAGGCGATCGCCGCGTTCGACATCCCGCACATCAACGCGTCGCCGGGCGCGCTGCCGCTGAGCAAGCTGGACTGGATGAATGGTCACTACATCCGCCAGCTCAGCATCCCGGACCTGACCGGGCGGCTGGCGCCGTTCCTGGCGCGCGATTTGGGGATACCGGTCGAGACCCTGGCCGAGGATCCCGCGCTGCCAACCTTGGCGCCGTTGATCCAGGAGCGGCTCAAAACGCTGGCCGAAGCGGCCGCGTGGCTGGATTTCGCGTTCGTGGCTAAGCTCAGCTACGACCCGCAGATGTTGATCGCCAAGAAGCTCGATGCGGCCGGCTCGCTGGCCGCGCTGGAGGCCGCACACAAGCTGCTGGCCGGGCTGCCGTTCACGGAGGAGGCGCTGGAAGGTCCCCTGCGCGATCTCGCCCAGGAGCTGGGTCTGAAGACGGGCCAACTGTTCGGCATCCTGCGCGTGGCCACCACCGGCAAAGAGGTAGCCCCGCCGCTGTTCGGCAGCATGATCGCGCTGGGGCGAGAGCGCACGCTGGCACGCTGCGCCCAGGCCGAGGCGTCCTTGCGGACTCTGGTGGCCGCGGAATCAACCGGTTGAGCATTCAACCCGGACTTGCGAAAAGCGGGATGCGATGCTACAATGGGACCGAAAGTCGACCGGCCTTCGGCCGACTTTCGACCGATTTTCGGGGATAGTTTAACCGGCAAAACATCTGACTCTGGATCAGAAATTTGGGGTTCGAATCCCTGTCCCCGAGCCTGAAGGCCGGCCGATCAATGACATTGATTGGCCAGCCTTTTTGTTGAGACGCGTTCCCCTATTCGTTCGCCTTCTCGATCTTCGCCCAACTGTCCCGCAGGGTCACGCTCTGGTTGAAGACCAGTTTTTCCGGCGTCGAATCGGGATCGAGGCAGTAGTAGCCCTGCCGCAGGAACTGGTAGCGGCTGCCGGGCGCCTGCCCCGCCAGGCCCGGCTCGACCAGACAGCCGGTCAACACCTGGAGCGAATTGGGGTTCAGGTTAACCGTGAAGTCCTGGCCCTCCGGCACATCGCTGGGGTCCGGTTTGGTGAAGAGATGGTCGTACATACGCACTTCCGCGGGCGCCGCGTGGCCGGCCGAGACCCAGTGCAACGTGCCCTTCACCCGCCGGCCATCCGGCGTGGACCCGCCGCGGCTCTCCGGATCGTAGGTGCAGCGCAGCTCGACAACCTCGCCGCTTTCATCCTTGACCACCTCCCGGCAGGTGATGAAGTACGCGTGCTTGAGCCGCACCTCGGCGCCCGGCGACAGGCGGAACCACTTCTTAGGCGGCGCCTCGCGGAAGTCGTCCCGCTCGATGTAGAGCACCCGCGAAAACGGCAACCGGCGGGAACCCATGCCCGGATCCTCGGGATTGTTTTCCGCCGCGACCTCTTCCACCTGATCGACCGGATAGTTTTCGATCACCACGCGCAACGGATCCAGCACGGCCATAACGCGCGGGGCGCGCAGGTTGAGGTCCTGCCGCAGACAGTGCTCGAGCAGGGCGATCTCCACCGTGGTAGGACTCTTGGCCACCCCCACCCGATTCATGAAGTCGCGAATCGCCTCCGGGGTGTAGCCGCGGCGCCGCAACCCGGCCAGGGTGGGCATGCGCGGGTCATCCCAACCCCGCACGTGCCCCTCTCGCACCAGGCGCGCCAGATAGCGTTTGCTCAAGATCGTATGGGTGAGGTTCAACCGCGCGAACTCGAGCTGCTGCGGGTGGAAGATCCCCAATTGATCCAGGAACCAATCATACAGGGGCCGATGTTCCTCGTACGCAACGTCGCACAAGGAGTAGGTGACCCGCTCGATAGAGTCGGACTGGCCGTGCGCAAAATCGTACATCGGGTAGATGCACCACGCGTCCCCCGTCCGGTGATGGGTCGCGTGTAGGATGCGATACATCACCGGGTCGCGCAGGTTCATATTGCCGGACGTCATGTCGATCTTGGCGCGCAGCACGTGGGCGCCATCGGGAAACTCGCCGGCCCGCATCCGCTCGAACAGGTCCAGGTTCTCCGCCACCGACCGATTCCGGTAGGGGCTTTCCACCCCCGGCGTGCCAAAAGCTCCCCGATGCTCCTTGACCTGGTCCGGGCTCAGGCTGTCGACATACGCCTGGCCGTCCTTGATCAACTGGACGGCCCACTGGTAGAGCTGCTCGAAGTAGTCGGATGCGTAGAAGAGGCGGTCACCCCAATCATACCCCAGCCAGCGGATGTCATTCTGGATCGCGTCGACGAATTCCTCTTCTTCTTTGACGGGGTTGGTGTCATCGAAGCGCAGGTTGCACTGACCGCCGTAGTCCTGCGCGATCCCGAAGTCGATCGAGATCGCCTTGGCATGCCCAATGTGCAGATAGCCGTTGGGTTCCGGCGGGAAGCGCGTTTGAACACGGCCGGCAAACTTGCCGGTGCGCAGATCCTCTTCCACGATGCTGCGGATAAAGTCCGTGGGGGCAACAGCCTCAGTCGTAGCCATCTCCCTAGCTCCCTTCTCCTCCCTTTTCTTACCCCAAGTCCGTCGATGTAGATAGTCCGACAATGTCAGATTCCCATGAAGCGGTCGCGTCGTGCGTGCCCGCCCGACCGTGAACGAACCGGGCTACGAAGTGCAAGACCCCACGGGCCTCAAGACTAGCCCCAGCGGGGCTTCCACGTCGTAGCCGGATGGCGCCTGTCCTGAGCCGGTCGAAGGATGCAGCCTCCGGTGGGCCAGGTTGACCGCGAATGTGACATTGTCAAGCTGGGCAACGGTGCGACGGGCGGGTCACTTGTCCATTCTATCACGGCCCTCCAGCCCTCGCAAATCGCCTTTCACCGGTCGGCGGCCGCGCGCTGCAAAGAATGGGACGCGAACTTGCGAAAACGCCTGTCCCATGCTACAATCATGCCCGCTTTCGGGGATAGTTTAATCGGCAAAACATCTGACTCTGGATCAGAAATTCGGGGTTCGAATCCCTGTCCCCGAGCCTGGGGTGGACTTCGAGTCCACCGATTTTTCTGCACAGCAGCCCGCCAATGATGTCGGGCTGCTTGCTTTTTCCCCAGAGACCGACCGGCATGCTGCTACGCCGTGATCACGCGCAGGGCATCGGTGAGGGTGTCGCAGTAGTGACTACACAACACGCGCGTGCCGCTATCGATGATGTTCCCACCCGCCAGGCCGATGGCCGAAAACCCGGCCAATCGGATGGCGCACACCCCCGCGCCGCTATCCTCGAGGCCCACCACGTGATGCCGCGCCTCGAACGGGATCCCCAGGCCCACCCGCGCCACCTCGGCGTAAAGCCAGGGATGCGGCTTGGGTGACAGCTCGCCGAGCGTGCCCACCTCGCCCGGGCGCAGCGGGTAGCCGGCCGTGATGATCGCGTCGTAGAACGCGCGGGGATCTCCAAGCCTCATCGTGCGAAAAGCCGCCAGGATCTCGGGATAGGCCTTTTCGAACAACCCGGATGTCACCAGGCCGATCTTGACCCCCCAGCCTCTGAGCGTTAGCAAAAAATCCTTAAGACCGACGGCGGGTGTGAAGGCAGCAGCGCGCCCCCCGCCTGCCAGGATCGCCCCCATCTCCCGGCGAGTATGCTCAAAATAGTATCGCCGCGCATCTTCCAGCGGGCGGTCCGGGCAATACTTCATGATGCAATACTGAAGATGCTCCGACACACTGTGGCCCGATACAAACGGCAGATCGGCTTGTGCGAGCTCGAAACGCGGATCCCCCAACAGCGAGGCGGTGGTCATCTCGATGATCCAGATCCAGAAATCCTCGCTGCGTACGCTGGTGCCATCGAGGTCCATCAGCACGGCCCGCACCGGCCTCTCCAACTGCACCGGATGAACCGGATAGTAGGCGGAGTAGCCCAACGCGGACCGGACGCAACCCAAGGTGTGAGCGCGAAACGCGACGAACTCCACTTTGCGATCGCCGGTGGCCGCGATCGCGACCACCCCATCCGCGCCGACCCGAAACCGCCCGTCACTGGACGCATCCAGCCATTCCAGGCCGGCGTCAGCGGCGAACTCCCCCAATCCAGGCATGACGATGAGGTTAGACATCAGCTTCTCCAAGCAAGTCTGCCGCAGACTTGCCACGCCTGCGGCACAGGAACGCACTGTAAACCAGATGTCGCGATGGCGCAAGTTACGAGTATTCGGATCGCCCCTCTCAAAACCCATAATCCGCCGTGTGACAAATCCGCCGATATCGGTTATACTATCGCCACGACGTACACGTAATCCCCGCGGACCAACGGAGGCCCCGCGGGCCGATTGAGGGACAACCATGGAACAGCTCATCCCGACTGAGACACTCGTCATCGAACTGCTGCTCGTCGCCTCGCTCGTCGCCATCGCCGTGCGGCGATTACGCATTCCCTACACAGTCGCGCTGGTGGTCGTCGGGTTGGTGCTCACCACTCAGCAACCCCTTAACCTGGAGTTGACGCCGAACCTGATCCTGGCGCTGCTGGTACCGCCACTGGTCTTCGAAGCGGCGTTCCACCTTAACATCAACGAGCTACGGCGCAACCTGCCGCAGATTGCGCTACTGGCGATCCCTGGCGTGATCCTGGTCACTCTGATCGTCGGCGGACTGGTCACCTGGCTGACGCCCTTGTCGCTGCCGCTCGGCCTGATCTTCGGCGCGCTGATCGCGGCGACCGACCCGGTCTCGGTGGTCGCGCTGTTCCGGTCCCTGGGAGCGCCAAGGCGACTCGCGGTCCTGGTGGAAGGCGAGAGCCTGTTCAACGACGGCACCGCGATCGTGATCTTCAACCTGATGCTGGCGGTGGCTCTCACCGGGAAGTTCGATCTGGTGGAGGGACTCGCTGCGTTCATCCGTGTGGCCGTCGGGGGTACGGTGGTCGGCTTCCTGCTGGGCTGGCTGTTCTCCCGCCTGATCGCCCGGGTCGATGACTATCTGATCGAGACCGCCCTGACCACGGTCCTGGCGTTCGGGGCCTATCTGGTCGCCGAGCGTCTCCATTTCAGCGGCGTGTTGGCGGTGGTCACGGCCGGGCTGGTCAACGGCAACATCGGCCCGCAAGGGATGAGTCCGACGACCCGCATCCTGCTGTTCAACTTCTGGGAGTACGTCGCCTTCCTGGCCAACTCCTTCGTCTTCCTGTTGATCGGGTTGGAGGTCAACATCCCCACCCTGATCGCATCGTGGCAACCGATCTTGTGGGCTGTGTTGGTTGTGTTGGTCGCCCGCTCGGTCGTCATCTATGGGCTGGGGTGGATCGCCAATCGGTTTGCCGATCCCACGCCGCTGCGCTGGCAACACGTGCAGAACTGGGGTGGGCTGCGCGGCGCGATCAGCCTGGCGCTGGCCCTCAGCCTCCCCGCGGCGCTGGGCGCCGAACGAGACCTGGTGCGAGTGATGGCGTTCGGGGTCGTGCTGTTCACCCTGTTGGTGCAGGGCACCACGATGAAGCCGATCCTGCGGTGGCTCCACGTCGTCGTCCGCGATCCAGTGCAACACGAATACGAAATGCGCCATGCGCGCTTGATGGCCTTTCGGGCTGCGGCATCACACCTGGACGAAATGTACCAGGACGGCTTCATCTCGGAACACGCCTGGGAGAACTTGAAACCTGAGCTGCTGGGCCGTGCGACCATCATGGCCCGCACGGTGCGGGATCTGCAGCGCACCAACCCGGACCTGGTCGGCGCGGAGCTCGAATATGCCCGGGGAGAGTTGTTGCGCGCGCAGCGCAGCACACTCCAGGGGCTGCAACGCGATGGCGTCATCGCGGAGGATGTCTTCGAGCAGTTGGTTGCGGAAATCGACTTCAATCTCGCGGCCAAGGCAGAACTCAGGTCTCCGCCTGCCGCTGAGCCCGCGGCCGCCAACGACACAAACGCCAGTTCGACTGTGGAAACACCGACGTCGTGAGACATTCGGGAAAACACTCAAAGGAGACCCGTCAAAATGCACAAGAAGCTCTTCATTCCCGGCCCAACCGAAGTGCGGGACGAAATCCTGCAGGCCATGGCCACCCCCATGATCGGCCATCGCTCGACCGCCTACGCCGATCTGCACAAATCGGTCGAAGAAAAGCTCAAGGTATTGCTCAATACCGAGGGGCGGGTGCTGCTGTTCACCTCCTCCTCCACCGGCGTAATGGAAGGCGCAGTCCGCAACTGCGTCGGGAAGAAGGTGCTGCACACCCTGAACGGCGAGTTCTCCCGGCGCTGGCATGCGATCTCCGAGGCCAACGGCCTGGCGACCGGTACGATCGAGGTCGAGCCCGGTCAAGCGATCACGCCCGAGCTTGTGGACGCGGCGCTGGCCAAAGGCGGGTTCGATACCGTCTGTCTGACCTACAACGAGACCTCCACCGGCATCCTGAGCCCCGTGCCCGAGGTTGCCAGGATGGTGCGGGAGAAATACCCGGACGTCTTGATCCTGGTGGATGCGGTGAGCTGCATGGCCGGTGTCGAGATCAAGAATGACGAATGGGGTCTGGACGTCTGCCTGGCGGGCGTGCAGAAGTGCTTCGCTCTGCCGCCGGGCCTGACCGTCGCCACTGTCAGCGCGCGGGCCATGGAGCGCGCCAGGTCGATCCCGCATCGCGGCTACTATTTCGATTTCATCGAGAATGAGAAGTATGCGGTCAAATACAACACCCCGGCCACTCCTGGGATCAGCCATCTCTTTGCATTGGACAAGCAGTTGGATGACATGTTTGCCGAGGGGTTGGACAACCGCTACGCCCGCCATCTGGCAATGGCCGAGCACGTCCGCAATTGGGGGCGCCGGCGCTTCGAGCTGTTCGGCGATGAGAAATACCTCTCCCCCACGGTGAGCCACATCACCAACACGACCGGTTTCGACTTCAAGGCGTTGAACAAAGAACTCGGCAACCGCGGCGCGCAGATCTCCGACGGCTACGGCCCGTTCAAAGGCAAGACCTTCCGCATCGGCCACATGGGTGACCTGACGGTGGCGGATGTGACGTGGTTGACGGGGATGATTGATGAGATTCTTAAGCTGTAGATTGGTAAATTAGTAAGTTGGTAAATTGGTAGATTGGTAAATTAGTAAGTTGGTAAATTGGTAGATTGGTAAATTAGTAAGTTGGTAGATTGGTAAATTAGTAAGTTGGTAAATTGGTAGATTGGAGCCCTGTTCTCTCACGGTACCTCTACCAATCTACCAATGTACCAATCTACCAATGTACCAATCTACCAATGTACCAATCTACCAATCTACCAATCTACCAATCTACCAATCTACCAATCTACCAGGTCCCAATCTACCAACCAAGGAGCCCACCATGAAAGTACTCGTTTGCGATCCCATCTCCGCCACAGCCGTGCAAACCATGCGCGCCAGGGGCCTGGAAGTGGATGTCCGGGATACGATCACCGCGGAGGAGCTGTTAGCCGAAATCCCGGCCTATACTGCGATGGTCGTGCGCAGCCGCACCAAGGTCACCAGGGCCGTCCTGGATGCCGCGAGCCATCTCAAGGTCATCGTGCGCGGTGGTGTGGGCGTGGACAACATCGACGTCGCCTCTGCCCAGGCCAGGGAGGTGCGCGTCATGAACACACCGGCAGCCAGCACCGACTCCGTGGCAGAACTGACGCTGGCATATCTCCTGGCATTGGCGCGGCCGATCGTCCAGGCCACTTTATCGCTCAAGGCCGGCAAGTGGGAAAAGAAGAAGTTTAGCGGCGCCGAAATCCAGGGCAAGACGCTGGGGGTGATCGGGACCGGCCGGATCGGCAGAGCCATCGCCAGGCGGGCCGCCGCGCTCGGCATGAGAGTGCTGGGCTACGATGTGGCGCCCGGCGAGCCGGCCCCCTACCTGACGATGACCACGTTGGATGAGCTGCTGGCGCAATCCGACTATCTCACGCTGCACATCCCGCTGCTCGAAAGCACACACCATCTCGTCGATGCCGATCTGATCGCCAAGATGAAGGACGGCGTGCGGCTGATCCACTGTGGCCGCGGCGGCGTGATCGATGAGGATGCCCTTTACGATGCGCTCGTTTCGGGCAAAGTCGCGGGGGCGGCGTTGGACGTGTTCGAGAGCGAGCCGCCCAAGGATACCCGACTGTTCACCCTGGATCAGGTGATCGGGTCGCCCCACGTCGGGGCCAGCACGAAGGAAGCCACCGCGCGCATCGGGGACGAGGTGGCCGAGCTGCTGATCAACTTCGAGTAGAAACCAGGTTTCTGGAACTATTGACGAGGCTCATATCCGCAATGAAAACTGCACCGCCAATCGGCGTTCAGATTCCCAAGATCCTGCTGCCCAGACCCGGCGTGGATCTCCACAAATGGGCCGTCATCGCCTGCGACCAGTTCACCTCCGAGCCGGAATACTGGCAGGCGGTGGCCGACCTGGTCGGGGACGCGCCCTCGACCTATCACATGATCCTGCCCGAGGTCTATCTGGAAAGGCCCGACGAAGCTGAGCGGATCCAGGCGATCCGCCGGCACATGCAGGCATATCTTGACCAGGACCTGTTCGCCGAGCACGAGGGGATCATCCTCGTCGAACGCGCCGCGATGGGCCGGACCCGGCACGGCGTCATGCTGGCCCTGGACCTGGAGCGCTACGACTACACGAGGGGCTCCACGAGCCTGATCCGGGCCAGCGAAGGCACCATCCTGGAGCGCATCCCGCCGCGGGTGCGCATCCGGGCGGGCGCGCCGTTGGAGACGCCCCACATCCTGGTTCTGATCGACGACCCCGGCCGCACGGTGATCGAGCCGCTGGTCGCCGCGCGGGGCAGCCTGCGGCAGCTTTACGATTTCGATCTCATGCTGGGCAGCGGCCACCTGAGCGGCTACCTGGTGGATGGCCAGGGGCTGGAAGAGGGCGTGCTGAACGCGCTGCAAACGCTGGCTGATCCGGCCGTCTTCGCAGACAAGTATCACCTGGAACCGGGTCTGTCGCCCCTGCTCTTCGCGATGGGCGATGGCAACCACTCGCTGGCCACCGCGAAGGCCATCTGGGAACAGCTCAAGCCCCAGGTCGGCGGCGCGCTTGCGCACGATCACCCGGCGCGCTTCGCCCTGGTGGAGGTCGAGAACATCCACGATGAAGGCCTGGAGTTCGAGCCGATCCTGCGCGTGCTGTTCGACGTGCGCGAGGACGTGGCCGCGGCGCTGTACGCGTTCTACGGCACCCGCGCGCGGCTGGTGACCTGCACGGACGCCGCCGAGATGACCGCTCTGGTGGATGGCCAGGGTGGGGAGCAGCACCTGTTCGGCATCGTGACGCCGCAAGGCTGTCAGGTGGCCACCGTGAGCGATCCGCCCTCCAATCTGCCGGTGGGAACCCTGCAACACTTCCTGGATGCCTGGGGGCCGCGCGGCGGCTTCAGCAAGATCGATTACGTGCACGGTGTCGACGTCACTCTGCATCTGGGCATCCAACCGGGCCGGCTCGGATTCTATCTGCCGGCCATCGCCAAGAGCGCCCTCTTCAAGACAGTGATCGTAGATGGCGCGCTGCCGCGCAAGACCTTCTCGATGGGTGAAGCCAAAGAGAAGCGGTTCTACATGGAGGCGCGGCGGATCGCCTGAGTTGAGTGAGAAGGAGGGAACATGCCGGGAAACGACTAGTCGTCCGTACAGCAAGTGTCCGACACAAAAGCGTTCAGAGTAGTGCGAGCATTGACGGAGCACCCAATTCGAGGAGGAAAACATGTCACGCATTTTTCGAAGAGTGGCCACGCCAGGTCTCCCAGGTCGCGTCGCGTTGGCAGCGATTCTGATCCTGGCAGTCGCCCTGACCGTAGCGGCCGCAACCCCAGCCCTGGCGCGGCACACCGCTGTGCCGCAACCCGCTGCCGCACCCGATGCTACGGTAGACTTTACGCTTCTCCACACGAACGACTTCCACGGCTATCTGGAGACAGACTACAAAGGCCGTGGCGGCTCAGCTTACATGGCCAGCAAGATCAACGAGATCCGCACCGCCAAGGGCGCAGACAGCGTGGTCTTGATGGATGCCGGTGACCTGTATTTCGGTGGCGCGCCGATCTCCGCGCTGGTGGAAGGGCAGAGCACCATCGACATTTACAACCTGCTGGGTTACGATGTGGCCGCCTATGGCAACCACGAGTTCGATCATGGCCAAACCGTGCTCAGCGACCGCACGACCCAATCGACCTTCCCTTGGGTCGGAGCGAACATCGTGGTCGAGGGTACCGACTGGACACAACCCGCGTGGGTGAAGCCTTACGTGACGATGACGGTCGGCGCACCAGGAAATCAGGCCGTGCTGGCCATCATCGGCCTGGACACCGACGAGACACCGCAAGTCACCCTCAAAGGCACCACCGACGGTCTGGTGTTCAAGGATCTGACCCAAACCGTGCTGCACTACTACGATGAGGTCCGGGCGCAGTCCGATGCCATCGTGGTCCTCGCGCATATGGGCACCGACGACAGCGGCCCCTACAAGGGCCTAAAGACTATCGCCGGGGAATTGGCGCAGGCCGGCAAACCGGTGGATCTGATCGTCGGTGGGCACCAGCACCAGCCGCTTGACCCGCCGGTAGTGGTCAACGGCACGACGATCATCGAAGCCGGCTACTTTGGCCGTTGGCTGGGCCAGGCCGACCTGACCATCGACTTGGCGACCAAGAAACTCACGGTCGCCAACTACACGCTGCACACCATCAACAACACCCTCCCGGCCGACGCCACGGTGGCAGCCCGGGTGCAATACTGGAGCGATCAGGTTGCGCCGCTCCTCAACCAACCGGTGGGCGAGACCAATGTCAGCCTGGTGCGGGACTACAACGCCGAGTCGAACATCGGTGACCTGGTCGCCGACTCGATGCTGTGGAAGGCCGACAGCTATGACGATGGGGTGCTCAACGGCTCGATCGACATCGCCTTCACCAACCCGGGCGGCCTGCGGGCCAACATCGAAATCCCGGCTGGAGCCACCCTCCCCCATCCAATCACCTGGGGCGATACGTTCACTGTATTGCCGTTCGGCAACACTCTCTACTTGATGGATCTGACCGGCGCCCAGGTGCAGACGTTGCTGGACCAGGCGGCCTCGCTCTACAAGGGCATAGCGCAGACCGCCGGCATCGACTTCTGGTGGTACAACGATGTCATGGCCAACAACCCCACCGCCTGGGGCGCTTACGGTATCAACGTCGGCGGCCAGCCGCTGGAGCGCGATCAGGTCTATCGCGTGGTTACCAACAACTTCCTGGCCGGCGGGCAGGACGGCTGGGTCACCTTTGCCGACGGCGCCAATCGCTGGGACACCTACTACGACATGCAGTTGGCCCTCAACGAGTATATCGCGACCATCACCCCGATCGATGCGTCCGATATCGTCGGTAACCGGGCCAAGCCGCTTGACAAAGTGGTGACTTTCCTGCACACCAACGATAGCCACGGCGTCTGGGAGGCCACCAGCTATCACGGGACGCCGGAGGGGATGGAATACCTGGCGTCGCTGATCAAGGCCGAGCGGGCGCACAACCCGAACGCCGTGCTGCTCGATGCCGGTGACACCTTCCAGGGCAATTCGTTTGCCTACTACTACCGCAACGCGACCCCCAATCCGATTGCCGGTGGCATGAACCTGCTGCAGTACGACGCCTTCACCATCGGGAACCATGACTTCAACTTCGGATCGCACAGCTTCACCACCACCCTCAGCCAGCTCAACTCCCCGATCCTGGCAGCCAACCTGGAAGACGATGGCAACTATAGCCAGGGCTTCATCGACGCGAACGTCAAGGACTACATCACCAAGACGGTCGATGGGCTGAAGGTCGCGATCTTCGGCATCACCAACCCGTGGGTGCCGCGCTACGAGCTGCCCACCAACATCACGGGCCTCACCTTCCACGGGGGGGCCGAGACCGCAGCCACGCTCGTGCCAGACATCGTGGCGAACGAACACCCCGATCTGCTGATCGGCCTGACCCACATTGGCTATCAGCCCTACTCTGGCGAAACTGACAGCGATGAGCGGATCGCCCAGGAAGTGCCCGCCATCGATGTGTTGATCGGTGCGCACAGCCACACGACCCTCAACCCGGCGGTGATGGTGACTTCGGCCACCAATCCCAACGGAACCTTGATCGCCCAGACCGGCGCCTATGCGACCAACCTGGGGAAGGTCAATGTGGGCTTCACGGGGAACACCGTGGACGGCTACCAGGTCGTCCTCCGGGAAGGCTACCTGATCCCGGCCCAGGAGGCCACATCCGATCCGGCGATGCGCGCGTACTTGCAGCCGTTCATCGATGAGATCGCGGCGTACAACAACACGCAGATCGGCCAGACCACGACCCCGATCGACGCGCTCTCGGCCTACACCGAGGAGACCAACGGCGCGAACCTGCAGGCCGACGCAGCAGTGTGGGAGCTCGGCCAGAACGGGATCACCGTCGACTTCCATCTGTCCGGCGCGATGTCCAACCGCAAGGTGGCGAACAGCGCAACGCCGGGGGCCCCGTATACGCTGACGGTCGGTGACATGTTCTCGCTGATGCCGTACGAGAACTCGCTGGTTGTGCTCAGCATGAACGGCCCGCAGCTCAAGGCCGTGTTGGAGCGCGCCTACCGGAACTACTGGTACTACAAGTACCAGGGCAACGCCACCCCCAAGTGGGGCGGCTACTCGCACTACACGACGTGTATGCTCGACATCAACGCCGGCAACCAGCTCGTCTACAAGGACCTGTACCCACTGGCCCCGACCGGCAACAACGTCATCTCCCTCGCGATCGGCAATCAGTTCGTGGACTTCACCGACGCCAGTACGTACTACAACGTATCCACAGTCAACTACCTGGCGGCCGGCTCGTGCAACTTCAACGACAGTGGCGTAAGCTTGTGGCCGATCGACCAGATCGTCCATGATACCCAATTCTATGTCCGCGATGCGGTGACGCACTACGTCGCCGCGCAACCCGGACCGATCTCGCCCGCGGTTGAGGGCCGGTTGCAGTTCACGGCCGGGCAGAACACGGTGACTCTGCTGCACATCAACGACTTCCACGGCAACCTGGAACCGGCCGGCAGCAATCCCGGCATGGCCCGCGTTGCGGCTGTTGTGAACGACGTGAAGGCTGCGGTGAGCGCCGACAACGTCGTGCTGCTGGACGCCGGCGACGAGATGCAGGGTACGCTGCTGTCCAATCTGTTCAAGGGCGAGTCCACCATCGACGTCTACAACTCGATGGGGTTCGCGGCTGCCACCTTCGGGAACCACGAGTTCGACTGGGGCAA
>MNXL01000361.1 GCA_001871755.1 Anaerolineae bacterium CG2_30_64_16 | reverse complement strand
ATCCACATCTCGATCTGGGTACCACGTGACAGGATGCCGGTTTGCTGCATGATCCGCAGCGCGGCCATACGATCGTCTTGCTCGCCAGGCTGTCCGGAAACGAATTCATGCAACGCGGCAACCGCGTCGGGGGTGCGGAGGGCCACCAGCAACTCCACCATCGGGATCACCGCTTTGGGCGCCTCGTAGAGCATTTTGCGGGCGACGAGGGGAAGTTGTGGGTAGCGGCGCAGCAGCTCGGCCCAGGCGCGGTCATCGCGCTTCCCGGCCTCCTTCTCCTGGGCCATCAGGTTGACGGTTTTGTCGATGGCGTCGCGGTCGATCAAATCGACGTAGTGGGTGTGGGAGAAGCGATCGGCGATCCCCAGCCCTGGCTGGCCAGCTTGCACGGCCGCCAACGTTTCTTGCAGGATCTGTGACTTCACTCCGGCCTGCTGGGCGCGCTGGAGATGCGCCAGCGCCTCCGGCTGCCTGCCGGCGTTGGCCGCGACGATTCCCCAATGCACGTACAGGTCCGCTGGCAGCTCTTCGAATTCCGTTTCGGCTTCCACCAGTATGCGTTCGATCTCGACATCGCGATCGAGGAGACATAACCCCTCGATCTGCTTGGCAACGTTGGCGGGGTCGCTGGACAAGGGGAGGCGCGCCAGCCGGTCACCGTATTCGTCGGCCCGGGCAGGATTACCCAGGATGGTGTGGCAACGCACCAGGTTGCTCAACGCGTGAATGTTGTCTGGGTCCCCGTCGCGCAGCACCGCCTCCGCCTCGGCGACCGCTTCGGCATATCGTCCGAGATAGTACAGGGCCATCGTCGCGTTGTTGCGCGGCGGCAGCCAACCTGGTATCAGTCTTGATGCGGCTCGCGCGTATTGCAGCGCATCGTTCCAACGGTTTTGCGCCAGCGCCCAGCGGCCTTCATCGAGCTGAAAGCCGGCCTCCTCGGCGGTCTTTGCGTCCCGCAGCCCATATTCGGCGCGCAGCATCTCGGCCCCGCGGCGATAGTTCTCATCGAGTTGGCGCATCTCTAGCAAGAACGGGCCGCGCGGGGCAGCCCGCAACCACTCCCGTCGCGCCCGGGCCGCCAAGGAGAAATAACCCGCTGAGAAGTAAGTCATGGCCGCGAGCAGGTAGTAGTCAGCCTGTTTGGGATCCAGATCGACGGCTACGCGGGCGTGGAGGGCGGCATCTTGGAAACGGCCCACCTCGCCACAGACGGTTGCCAGCGCTGCCCGGAACGGGGCAAACTGACCCAGGCGGCTGACGTTCGCCTCTAACAATCCAACAGCTTCGTGGATCTTGTTGGCGTGGAGCAGCGCCTGAGCCTGGCTCATGACGCGCTCCAGGTGCGCCAGCACGCTCGAATCGCCCGCCGGTTTTCGGGTCAGTTTGCGTTTCTTGCGTGACAGTTTCGCCATGATTTCAGCCTCGTAGAAGGTAACCCTCAAGCTTCTCGGGTCAGCTTGCGCACGCGTAGCCGGAAGCCATCGTGGCCTGTGATCACCACGCGTTCGCCGACCGCGATCGGCCCGGACTCCGATTCCGCGGCCCACAGTTCACCTTCCGCCAGCACCGTGCCGACCGGTTCCAAGGCCCTGCGCACTTCGGCCGTCTGACCGATCATCCCTTCCAAGCCGGTGGTGGGCTGGCGGCGCTGGATGGCCAGGGCTTTGCCGATGGCGAAGGCGAAGAACCCGCCTGTGGCCAGCGCCAGGGCGATGATGGTGGCCCACGGCACGTCCAGTTCCGAGGTGTTGAAGAGGATAAACGTTCCTAATACAAAGCTCACGATGCCTCCGATTGTCAGTACGCCGTGGGTGGGCGCTTTGATGTCCAACACGAAGAGCACGAACGCCAGCCCGACAAAACCCAGCCCGACCCAGTTTGCGTTGAGCGTTCCGAGCGCGTAGAACGCCAGCAGCAGACAGATCACGCCGATGACGCCCGCGACGTAGCCGCCGGGATTGGACAGCTCGAACAGGATCGCGTTCAGCCCGATGGTCAGCAGGATGGCCGCCAGCGCCGGGTTGGTCAACGTGTTGAGGAAGTTCTCGATACCGCTCAACGGCACTGTCTCGATCGGCAGGTCGCTGAGTTGCAGGGTGATCTCCTTCCCGGCAACAATCACCTGCCGGCCGTCCAACTGGCGCAGCAGGTCGGGCACGTCATCCGCGACCACGTCGATCACGCCCAGCGCCAACGCCTCATCGGCCGTGGCCGCGGCGGCTTCCGACACCGCCTTCGCGGCCCAGGTGACGGCCTTTTCCCCCCGCCGCGCGGCCAGGTTCTTGATGTCGGCGACCAGGATGTTGGTCTCCTTGGTCTTCAGCGTCTCCGGCAGCTCGCCGCCCTCGCTGCCCACGGGGCTGGCCGCGCCGATGCTGCTGCCCGGCGCCATCGCGGCGATGTGACCGGCCAGTGTGATGAAGGTGCCGGCCGAGCCGGCGTGCGCGCCGCGCGGCGCCACGTAGACGATCACCGGCACGGTCGCGCTCGTCATGCGCTGGGTGAGCGTCTTGGTGATGTCGACCGAGCCGCCCGGCGTGTCGAGTTCGATCACGAGCGCAGCCGCGCCCGTGACCTCCGCGTTCGCGATTGCCCGCTCGATGTATTCCGCCAGCACCGGCGTCACCGGCCCCTTGAAGGTCGCCAGCTTCACCGCGCCGGTCGTCTGAGCGCTGGCCGGCCCGAACAGCAGCGCCAGTGTCAGTTGGGCCGCCAGCAGCGCCAGCAGCCACAAATTTGCTCGTGTCCCGATCTTGCGTTGTTTCATTTTATCCCTCGCTATACTTGACAAGGCGACTAGGTGACTAGGTGACAAGGTGACAAGAGCCTGCCCTGAGCTTGCCGAAGGGTGAAGGGGTCACATGGTGACCGATCCCGCCAACACCGTGGGGGCTTGTGACAAGATGACGCCGATGCGGGCATCGTCTCGATGCACAGCGTCGGACAACCTCACCATGTCACCCTGTCACCATGTCACCGTGTCATCCTGTCACCATGTCACCATGTCACCATGTCACCGTGTCACCGTGTCACCCTGTCACCGCCTGTATCGCCCCATCAACTGCGCTTCGGCCAGGACATGCCCCTTCATGGCGGCCTGCACGTCTCTGGCGGTGGCGTTGCTCCCCAGGGTCAGCGGCGCGTCCAACGCGTACAGCTTGAAGAAGTAGCGATGCGTGCCGCTAGGGGGGCAGGGGCCGCCGTAGCCGACTCGCTTCCAACTGTTGGTCCCGTGGATAGCGCCATTTTCCAGTGTCTGCGCGGCCGGCAGGCCTTCCGGCAGTTGCGTCAAGCTGGGCGGCAGGTTGAAAAGCACCCAATGCACCCACGTGCCAACTGGCGCGTCCGGGTCGTCGCAGATCAGCGCCAGCGCCCTGGCCCCGGCCGGCGTCCCGGTCCAGGCCAACGGCGGCGAAAGGTCGTCGCCGTCGCAAGTATATCGGCGCGGGATCATGTCCCCTGCGCCGAAGGCCGAGCTGGTGAGTTTCATCGCGCTCTCTCCTTCCTGGGCCGGTTGTTCCGTCGGTCCAGCCCCATCCGTGCACCCGGCGAGCCATGCCAGCGCACACAGTATTCCAGTAAGCAACCACGATATTGTGTGGAGCTTCCAGTTCGATAAACGATACATCGGCGGATCACCTATCTGCCAGGGTCTATAAGTCAGCCGTGAGAAACTGTTGAAAGTCTCGTATCTGCTCGTTCAGGCGCGGATTGGTGACCATCTCGGACGCTTTCTTGCAGATCATCCAGGGTCACGGTGATCATCGGATAGACTTCCTTCTTGTAACATTCTGCTGATCGTATTCGATCCATTTTTCTACCGGCCAATCGACACTATACTCCTGCTTCCCGATTGCCGTCTGTTGCTCGCTTCGCGTTCCGTTTTCAAGTCGAGACCTGACAGGTTTCCGAAGGTGTCATTTTTAGCCAGATTCGACCCGATCAGGCGTGCATATACGCCAAAAAGCGATCTGTGTATCCTCTCAAGCGACAGCCATAATCCGGGCTGGCTGTGGCCGGTCTCCTGACCGAGCCACCGTGATGTTTTACTCACCCCACGATTGTAAGTAAGCCAGGGCCGCCTCAATACTATCGAATTCATGGTGCTCAATTTCTCCCCTTTGGAAGAAAACGTCTACCCATACGCCCACCACCGGATTTCCCGGCACATCGGTGATAGCCGCCAGGATCACTTCACGTAACTCAGCAGCCACCGGCTCCAGGATGCGTTGCCCCAAGTGTTTACGCTCATCCTGGGATAGCGTATTGTAACGATCCAGCGCTGCCACAGCATACGTGGTTGCCTCGTCGTCCTTCCAAAGAATCCCGATCCCGTAATCGCGGCAGACAGCAGCCAGATGGCCTTGGGGAATGAACAGGAGGTTTGCTCCGCTGGCTTCAACCATGCGCAGAGGTTCCGGCGTGAAGTCACCGGCGAGCACAGCTATGGATGAGCGGAGTGTCAGATGAGCCCGCTTCAAGTCGGGGTGCTCTCGGGCAACCTTGGCTGCTTTCTCGGTGGCGTGTTTGGCTTTCTGGATGACCTTGCTTTCAATGACGGCGTACGGACGACCTTCTCGATCTACTACCAGGCCATCGTGCGTGCAGAGTTTGCCGTGCAGATCGGTCAATTGCCCTTTGGGGAGAAACTCGAACTCCGTTCCATAGAGACAATCCTGCGCCAGGCGATGGATCTCATCTTCGATGAGCTTGCCAAGCCGCTGCCCGAAAGCGCGGCCCGCGCCGTAAGAGTCTACCATGTTATCCCTCCACCCAGAGGCGTCCTTCCTGAAGCGGGACGCGGTGTTTGCGGTTGCGCCACTTGATGTTCCTGTCGCGGGTCTTCTCGAAAGAATAGGAGTGAAAACCGGCCGCCAGAGCCAACTCTCCCAGCCAGCGCTCAACCGGGACGTACACGCCATAGGGTGCAGAGTCACCGATGACGAAACAAACGCGCGCCCCTCGGCAGGTGGCACGCCGCAACGCCTGCCAGACCTTTGCCAGGTCGCTAAAGTAAGCCGCGATCAGCAGGTGGTACGGTTTCTTGCCGCCGTGGTGCAGGCGCTCTTCTGCCATTTGCTGGCAAATCGGCCGCATTTCGATCGCCAGGGGAGCCAGGTCTGGCTCGGTCAGGAGACGGTCCAGGTCTTCTTTATTCGCAGCTACGTGTTGCGTGCACGACCGGATGAGGTGCCTTCTGACCTTCTGGTGGAGATCCCCCCAACTTTGGACCTCACCCCAAAACGACATCTCCAGCCGCGTGGCGTCGGCATAATCGTAGTTGTTGGTGTAAGGTGGTGAGGTAAGGACCAGATTCGCCCAGCCATCCGGGATTGAAGCGCAGGCCCTGGCATCCTCTTGGTAGACCACAGCCGCAACACCGGCAGGCTGCTGTTGGCGGATGCGCATGTCGGCTGCCATGTTGCGTACCTGTATCTCGTAGGCTGCTAAAGGCGTTGAGGGATTTGCTTTCTCCTTCTTCGGCAGGACGTATTGCCACTGAGCTGTACCTGCTGGCGAGCAAATGCGCAGGATCGCCGTAATTGCCAGCCAGACAAGCTCCGCCGCCGGGCTGCCATCGGCAAGGTGTTGCCACGCTCGCTTCAAACCATCAAGTTCGGTGAGAACATCAGGCGGGTAACATTTCTCGATCAGGTCAGGAAAGCCGTCTGCCTCTCCCGGCCGGCTTTCGGCCACAGCCCGCACCTCGCGCGCCAATTCGACAAAACGCTCAACTGGCTCCCGCCAGGCAAGCTTGGACCTGGCAATCCGATACACAAACGAGTGCGCCTCCACCCCGATGGCAGGTACACCACAACGCTCGCCCTCAATCAAGGTTGTGCCTGCTCCAGCGAAGGGCTCAAGCAGCAGGACCGGACCACGGCGCAGCGCCGTCTTGATTTCCTGCTCAACCCATTGCGCGGAGAAACCGGCCGAGTAACGGAACCAGCGATGGATCGGCAGGCTCATATTGTCCACGAAGGTGGAGCTTCGATCCTGGATCGTGGGTTCTGTTGTGTCTTCGACCACATCCAAGAAAAGTGCCAATTGCTGAGTTTGCATGATTCTGACCTGATCGGTTAGCGATCAATCTGCAACTTCTACAAATCGAACGGACTTCCTTGCGCCCTGCGCACCTTCGTGTTCCCGCTCCCTCATGCACCGTACTTCGCGGCTACCGGCATCCGCCGGCCCATGCCGAACGCCTTGGAGGTGACCTTCAGGCCCGGCGCGGCCTGCCAGCGCTTGTATTCGCTGCGATCCACCGCGCGCAGCACCCACGCCGCGGTCTGCCTGTCGAAGCCCTGGGCCACGATCTCGGCCAGCGACCGGCCTTCATCCACGTAGAGGTGGAGGATGGCGTCGAGCACGTCGTAGGGCGGCAGGGTGTCCTGGTCGGTCTGATTCGGCCTGAGCTCCGCGGATGGCGCCTTGGCGATCGACGCCTGGGGGATGATGGGTGACCGCGAGGGATCGCCCCTACTATTAACGTAATGCGCCAGATCGTAGACCATCGTCTTGGGCAGGTCCGCGATGACGGCCAGCCCGCCGCTCATGTCACCGTAGAGCGTGCAATAGCCCACTGCCAGCTCGCTCTTGTTGCCGGTGGTGAGCACCAGATAGCCGAATTTGTTGGAAAGCGCCATCAGGATGTTACCGCGGATGCGCGCCTGGATGTTCTCCTCGGTCACGTCCGGCTGGCGGCCCGCAAACGCCGGCGCCAGCATCTCCAGGTAGGCCGCGTGAACGTCAGCGATCGGGATTACCTGGAACCGGATGCCCAGGTTTTCGGCCAGCGCGCGTGCGTCGTTCACGCTGCCTGTGGAGGAGAAGCGTGACGGCATGGTGACCCCCAACACATTCTCCTGACCCAGCGCGGCCACGGCCAACGTACAGGTCAGCGCCGAGTCGATCCCGCCCGACAGGCCCAACACCACCTGACGGAATCCGGTTTTTCGGGTATAGTCGCGGATGCCCAACAGCAGCGCCTGGTAGATCGATTCGAGCAGCGGCTGTGGGGTGTAACCGTCCGTGCCTCGGAACGTGGCGGTATCCACTGTCGCCACGTGCTCTGCGAAGGCTGGGAAGACGGCCGCCGGCCGACCGGCCCGGTCGATGAACAGGCTACGCCCGTCGAAGATCAACTCGTCATTCGCGCCCACCTGGTTGACCGACAGGAAGGGGGTCTTGTGCTTCAGGGTGTGGCGCCGCATCAGTTGGTAGCGGACTTCTTCCTTGCCGGCCCAGAAGGGGGACGCCGCGATGTTGATCATCACTGTGGCGCCACCCGCAGCCAGTTCGGCGATCGGGTCCGAGTCGTAGTGGGGCAGCGACATCTCAGGGTCATTCCAGGCGTCTTCGCAGATGCTGATCCCCAACCTCTCGCCCCGGAACGGGTACACCGCGTGCGCCGGGGCCGGGTCAAAGTAGCGCGCCTCGTCGAAGACGTCGTAGGTCGGGAGCAAGGACTTGTTTTGCTGGAACAGCACCTGGCCGTCGCAGACCAGCAACGCCGAGTTGTAGAGTCCTTTGCCGACCGGCCGGCCGGTCGGCACGGGCGCGCCGGTCAGGATGCCGATGCCGGGATGGCGCCGCGAGATCGTCGAGAGCTGCGCGCTGGCCTCGCCGGTCTGCTGGGTGAACCAATTCCGCTCCAGCAGATCGCGCGGGGGGTAGCCGGTCAAGAAGAGCTCCGGAAAGACGACCAGATCGGGCGCGTCCCCAACACAGGCCTCCAGCGTATGCGCGATCTTTGCCAGATTGCCGGCGAAATCCCCGATAGTCGGGTTGAGCTGAGCAAGCGTGATCTTCATGGTTGTGGTAGCCCCGTGCGCGTCGATTTGTGATTGACTTCTGGCTCATCATAACATACACTATTGACAGCGTCAACGCGACCGAGGCGGTTGAATATAGTGCAGAAGTGCGGATGGGTTTCCTTATAGCCCGGCGACAAGATCCCTAACCGCTCGCTGCGGCGGGCATCTTTCATCGCCGGGCGGCGGCGCCCCGCACTTTTGTGTTATGCCCGAGGCGATTCCAAATGCCCTACATCATCGACGGCCATAACCTGATCGGGGCCATGCCGGACATCGAGCTGGCCGATCCCCACGACGAACAGCAACTGCTGGACCGGTTGCGCGCCTATCGCGCGCGGGCCGGCGGGCGGTCGCTGATCGTGTTTTTCGATAGCGGGGATCTGCCCGTCTACTTCCCGGATCCCTCCACGCCGGGCGTGCGCGTGCGCTTCTCTGGCCGAGGCCAGACGGCCGACGATGCGATCGTGGAGTTCCTGCGCGAGCGGGCGCAGCCGGGCCAATACGCGGTGGTCACCAACGATCACGGTCTGGCCGAGCGGGTGCGGGCTGTGGGGGCCAGCCTGATCCAGGCCAGCGATTTCGCGACCCGGCTGGCGCATCGGGCCGTGCGCCAGACGCCCGCGGCCGAGGCGCCGGCGCTCGACCCCCATGCCCCGGCCTTCGCCGATATTTACGCCGACTTTTTGGAAGCCGACAAGGCGCACGCGCGTTTCCCGGACGCGTCGCCAGCGGATTTTGAAACCTGGATCGAGAAGCTCTACGGCGATGATCTCGAGCAGGCGCAATCTGCCGCCTTTTGGCTCGGCCATTACGGGGGAGCTGAGGCGCTCGCCCCTCTGCGCGATGCGTTAACCCACGCGGATGCGCGGGTGCGGGCGGCCGCGCTGCTGGCGCTGGGCGATCTGGGTGACCCGGCCGGCCTGTCCGATCTGTGCGAGCGCCTGGTTAGTGATGCGGCCAGCATGGCGCGCGCGGCCGCGGCGCAAAGCCTGGGCCGGATCGGTGATCGGACGGTCGAAGCCTGTCTGGAAGAGGCTGCTCAATCGGACGCGAAGGGCAGAGTCCGCAAGGCCGCACGGGCAGCCCTGGCCCAGGTTCGTGCCCGCACCTCCTTCCACTTTGCTCCAAAGAGCACTTGACATCTTCCCCATTTGTGACTATAATCTCTTTATATTACGAAGTTCCTTAGTAGAAGTTCGGTGCTCTGATCAAGGGATTTTCATGCCCCGAAAACATGCTGCTTCTTTCCTTACCAAGCTCAACTTCGGCCGCGCCCTGGGGCCTCTGGAAGCGCAGATCATGGAGGCCATTTGGGACCGCGGTCCATCCACCGTCCGCGATGTGCTGAATGTGCTGTTGGACGATCGCCAGATTGCGTACACCACCGTAATGACGGTCATGGGGAATCTGGTGGAGAAGGGGCTTTTGGAGCAGACCCGAAGTGATCGAACGTATGTTTATGCCACAACGGTAAAGCGCAGCGAATTCGTGCGTAGCCAGATCAAGTCGATCATGGACATACTCCTGGATAGCTTCACCGAACCCGCGCTGTCCTATTTCATTGAGCGGCTTAGCGGTGGCGATAGCGCACAACTCGCGCAACTGGAACACTTGATTACCCAGAAGCGCGCACAACAAGACAGTGAGGATAAAGAGAAATGAACGGCAGCGCAAGCTTTGTAGGGGATGTTGCTTCTTACTTCCTCGAAAGCGCTATCTTGTCGCTGTTTCTATTCCTGTTGGTCTTGTTGGTCATCCGCATATGCCAGATCCGTAACCCCATGTTGCGCCGGCACCTGTGGGGTCTGGGGGTAGTTTACCCGGTTGTCGCGCCTCTGATCTATCACATTGTGTTGCCGTGGTGGGGATGGACACCGGGCGCCAAGCTTTTGGAGAGCGGGTTGGCCAGGCCAATCCATTGGGTGAGCCACCATCCGACAGCCTTCCTGCCGACGTTAGCCATCCTGTTGGGAAGCCTTTTCGGACTGGACGTGTTGCGCTGGCTCTTGTGTTGGTTGCGCGCCGATGCGCGTAAGGATGGCGCATGCGCCGCGATGCATCACGCGCAGCCATGTCGTTCCCTGCTCAAACCCATGGCGGAGCGGTTAGGCCTGGACAGATTGCCACGGGTTGTGCTGCTCGATAGCGCCTATGTCAATGTTTACAGTCTTCCCTGGTCCCAGCCAGGCATTTATCTGTCTGCTAATCTGGCTCAGCTACTCGACACAGAGGAGTTGCGGGCCATGTTGGCGCATGAGGCAGCACACCTGAAACACCGAGATTGGATCGGGCTCCTCGTTTGCCAGCTCTGTCGTGATCTGATGTTTTTCAACCCCATCATCCATCTGGCTTACGCGGGATTTCTGCAGGCGGTTGAAGAATCGGCCGACGACCTTGCGGTGAGCGTCACCCGAGACAGCCTGGCGTTGGCAGCTTGCCTGATCAAGGTACAGACGCTGATGGGGCGAACCGGGCTGATGGCCGGCATCGGTGTGGGCTTTGTTCACTGGCCGACGAATCTGGCGCGGCGTGTGGCGCGACTGTTGCGTGATGAGGCCGCCCAACCGTGTCCGCGCTCGCACATGCGCGTTGGATGGGGCGTGGCCGGCATCGCCATAGTGCTGGCTGGCGTGCTTTGACAGCACCTTCTCAATAATCCGAGGGCCAAGGAGGCGTCTATGGAGGAAACGTAGCGTGTTCCAAACGTGTATTTGGTTGGTCTGTACATCATCTGACGGGTGTACCTGATCAGAAGACCTGAGAAGGAAGAGGAGGAACACTATGTTCACAAGATTCCCTAGCAAAGGCATACTGTGGCTTGTAGCAACGGCGTTATTGGTCACAGTTCTATTCATTGTCAGTTGCCAGGCGCCTACGCCTGAGGTCGTCGAGAAAGTCGTGACTCAGGAGGTGCCTGTCGAGGTGACCCGTGTCGTGGAGAAACAGGTGCCCGTCGAGGTCACTCGGGTGGTAGAGAAGGAAGTTACGCGCGAGGTGCCTGTCGAGGTCACCCGAGTGGTGGAAGTGCCGGTACCCGCGGCGGCCGTGCCCGCAGCAGTGTCCAGCATCATCACGGCCAAGTGCGTCGGCTGCCACGTGGCGTTGCCCAGCACCCACATGGGGGAACAGGATTCGGATCAATGCGGTCTTTGCCATGTTCCGTACGGCCAGACCGCCGTTGTTGCGCACACAGCAACCACCGAGGGTTGCACCATGTGTCATAACAGCCCGGCGGTCACCCATTTCTATCTGCGCGACCAGAAAGAGCAGACCGTCTTGGCCGCCGATATCGATGCGAAATGCTACGCTTGCCATCGTGATAGCCCTGGTGGCGCGCAGGCAGAGGGTCGGGGGACTCCGCCCCTGGAAACAGAGGCCGACATCCTGGCGGCAGCACAACAGGGGACCCTGCGTTCCTGGATTCAGCCGGGCGGCTTCATGGCCAAGTACGTCACCGCTGATGAGGTTGCGACCATCACCGATTGGGTAGACACGATCTCGACTGACCGGACCCTGGCCTACGATCCCTACCTGGATGCAGTCAAGATCGACTCTGATTTCGAGATCGGCGACTTGGGCAACGAGGCCTGGGATGCGGCGCCCGAACATGGCGTGTCAGTACGGCCGACGATCTACACCGCAGCCGATGAGATCAAGATGAAGGCGTTGTATAGCGATGAGTATCTCTACGTGCGGGTTGAGTATGCGGATGATACCGCCAGCATGACGAGAAGCGGTTCCTGGATCTTAGACAACGGCGCGTGGCGGCATCCGGTCGCGGCAACCGAAAACGACAAGCAATCCGAAGACCGGGTGTCCATCCTCTGGAACATCTCCACCCCGGACTTCCGCGATCACAACGGCTGTGCGATCAAGTGCCACGGTAACGTGCCGGGCTCTTCAGAGTTCACGGATCTGGAGGGCGCCACCATGGACATCTGGCACACCAAGGCCGCACGGGCCCTGGGGCTATACAGCGCCACAGACAACGGGGACCTGACGGTGGACACCGCCACCGAGGCGTTCGAGGTCACCGCCGGCACGCTGGATTTTCTCGGCGTAGTGGATGACAAGTGGCTGGTGTGGTACATGGATCTGGATGACGGCTACGATCTGGAGGACGCGGGCCGGCGCGGCGATGCGGGCAAGAGCATGTACGCTAACAACCGGAACGGGGACAAGAGCGGACCGCTTTACATGGAGAGCGAACCGGAATCGTGGGCCGATGCCATGTTCCTGACCCAGGCTGAGGTGGATGCCGGCGAGACGCTCATCGCGGATCCGACCGATGCGGCGTACGATGCCGCGGCCGTGGCCGCCGCGTGGGACAACTACGTGGCCCTGGGCGCGGTGGCGCCGGAGCGGGTGCTGCGCGAACCCGAAGGCAGCCGCGGCGACGTGCTGCACGCGGCGAGCTGGCAGGATGGGGTGTGGGTCAACGTGTTCCGGCGAGCGCTGGTGACCGGCAATCCCGACGATACCCAGTTCGATCTCGCCAGCGCGCCGGAATACGACTTCTCCATCACCGTCTTCGACAACTGTGGCCGGGGTGAGATTCCTCCTGGGCACACGACCTACGGGGATGGTCAGTACCAGGTGTTGCGTTTCCAACAGTAAGGGCGCGTCACGCCTGAAGAGCGTGGTGCACGAAAACAGACAGCCCTGGAACTATTCCAGGGCTGTCTGTCGTAGGGAGGCGTGTCGCTCAGACGGAAGGCAGACTCCGCCGGATGATCTCGTAGTTCTCCAATGCCCGGCCCGCGCCGAGCGCCACACACGCCAGCGGGTGCTCCGCGACGAAACAGGGCACACCGGTCTCTTTGGTCAGCAACTGGTCGATGTTGCGCAACAGCGCGCCGCCGCCGCTTAGCACCATCCCGCGGTCGATGATATCCGCGGCCAGCTCGGGCGGGGTCTTCTCCAGCGTCTGCTTGACGACCCCCACGATGGCGCTCAACGGTTCGGCGATCGCTTCAGTGACCTCGCCGGAGGTGAGGGAGATGGTCTTGGGCAGCCCGGCCACCTGGTCGCGGCCGCGTACATCCATGCTCAGCTCATCGGCCAGCGGCAGGGCGCTGCCGATCTGGATCTTGATGTCTTCGGCGGTCTGTTCGCCGATGATCAGGTTGTACTTTCTGCGGACGTAGGCGATGATCGCCTCGTCGGTGCGGATGCCGCCCACGCGCACGCTGCTCCACACCACGATATCGTTCATCGACACCACCGCGGCTTCGGTGGTGCCGCCGCCGATGTCCACCACCATATTGCCGGTGGGGGTGCCGATCGGCAGCCCTGCGCCATAGGCCGCGGCCAGCGGCTCGGGGATCAGATAGGCCTCTTTGGATCCGGCCTGCACCGCCGCATCGTGCACGGCCCGGCTTTCGACGCTGGTGACGCCCTTCGGCGTGCTGATCATCACCCGGGGGCGGAAGAGGGGGTTGCGGCCGCTCACCTTGCGGATGAAATAGCGCAACATCGCCTCGGTGACCACATAGTCGGCGATGACGCCATCCCGCATCGGCCGGGCGACCTCGATGCTCTCCGGGGTGCGGCCCAGCATATCGCGAGCTTCCTTGCCCACGGCCACGATCTTGTTGTCTCGGGTAGAAATGGCCACCACCGACGGCTCTTGCAGGACGATGCCGCGCCCACTGACGTATACCAGGACGTTGACGGTGCCCAGATCGATGCCGATCTGTCGCTCGAACATGCTCGCTCCTCGATTGCTCGGGTGCTCGAAATGGATGCCGGGTGATTATACGCCAAAGCGGGGCGCTGCGCAAAACCAACCGGGCGGCGCGCATCGCGATGCACACCGCCCGATGGTTTGTGGCAAGTGGGGGACCGGTTCCGGCGAATCTAGCCCTCTTCGCTGAACTCTTCGGCGACGCCCGGCCCGGATGGCCGCCAGCCGCGGCGGCGATGACTGGCCACCTTCAGCCGCACCTGGGAGCGCCTCAGCGCCATCTCCAACCCAACTCTTTCCTCGCGCGGGGCGCCCGTGGCCAGCAGTTGTTCGGCGCGCGCCTTGGCCGCTTCAGCCCGGGTCAGGTCGATCTCTTCCGCCCGTTCCGCGGTGCGTGCCAGGATGGTCACGTGGTCCGGCCGGACTTCCATCCAGCCGCCACTGACGGCGAAATAAAGCTCTGTCTGGCCCTCGCGGCGCACGATCACCTCCCCTGGGCCCAGGACGGTCATCAGGGGCGCGTGCCTGGGCAGGATGCCCAAGGTCCCCTCGCTGCCGGGCGCGATCACCTCGTTGACGTCGTCCGAGAAAACCAGGTGGTCTTGCGACACGAAGTCCAGGCGTATGGTTGACATGAGATTCCCTTAAGCGGAGACCAACTCGGGCTCCGGCATCTCGGCCAGTTGCCACCGAGGTTCCTGGCGCAGCGCCAACACAGCCTCGATGGCCCGCACTTCCTTCGCTACCTCGGGAGCCAGCCAGACCCCGTGTCCTTGCCGGCAATAGAACTCCATCAGGTGGTGGAGCGTGACCTGGCCGTCGGCCGCGTCGCGATCGGCATAGCGGAAAAGCAGCACGTCGTCGCAGACAGGACACCGTCGGCTGAGGTCGCGTGGGCTCTTGACACGGGGATGGACTTTCAGGTCAACCTCCTCCATGTCGTCCCAGTAGTCAGCCGCACTATGGGTTTTCCAGAATTCAGCCTCTTCCTCTCTAGTCATTTCGGGTAACTTAACCATTCTATCTTCTCCGGCCCCTTCGATACAACCGCTTGTCGCTGTCGTCCATATCGCGAGTTGTGACGACGTAGAAATAGTTGTCGTACTCTCGATCCAACACTACGAACAGGTAACGGCCTTCTCTCGTTTGGCTGTAGGCGTAATACCTTTTCTTGCCTGGTCCCTTCTTGAACCAGACATCTCCCCATACAGCCTCTTCCACTTCGCGCCGCTCGACCTGATGCCAGGCGATGTGCTCAGTGTTATACTCATCCCAGATAAGGTCTTCGATCCACATTGGGCGGCGCTCTCATCCTCAGTATAGCACAAGAACCGCTGTTTACCTACTCCTGCCGCATCCTGGCCGCTGTCTCCACCACATCGTCAATGCCACCCTGCATGTAGAAAGCTTGCTCAGGAATATCGTCGTGCTTGCCGTCCAGGATCCCCTTGAAGCCGGCCACCGTATCGGCGAGCTTGACGTAGACGCCCGACCGGCCCGTGAACGCCTCGGCGACGAACATCGGCTGGGTGAGAAAGCGCTGGATCTTGCGCGCCCGCGTCACGGTTAGCCGGTCCTCCTCGCTCAATTCCTCGACGCCCAGAATCGCGATGATGTCCTGCAAATCCTTGTAGCGCTGCAAGGTCTGCTGCACCGCGCGGGCGATCTGGTAGTGCTCTTCTCCGACGACCAGGGGGTCCAAAATCCGGCTGGTGGAGGCCAGCGGGTCCATGGCAGGGTAGAGGCCCTGTTCGGACAGGGAGCGTTCCAGGGTGATGGTCGCGTCCAGGTGGGCGAAGGTCGTGGCCGGGGCCGGGTCGGTGTAGTCGTCGGCCGGCACGAACACGGCCTGCATCGACGTGATGGAGCCGGTTTTGGTCGAGGTGATGCGTTCTTGCAGCTCGCCCATGTCGGTGCCCAGGGTGGGCTGGTAACCCACCGCGCTGGGCAGGCGGCCGAGCAGCGAGGAGACCTCAGAGCCGGCCTGGACGAAGCGGAAGATATTGTCGATGAACAGCAACACGTCGCGGCCCTGGTCGCGGAAATACTCCGCCATCGTGACACCGGTCAGGCCAACGCGCAGACGGGCGCCGGGCGGCTCATTCATCTGGCCAAACACCATCACCGTGCTGTCGATGACGCCCGATTCGCGCATCTCGTACCAGAGGTCGTTGCCCTCACGGCTGCGCTCGCCCACGCCCGCAAACACCGAGTAGCCCTGGTGAAACTTGGCGATGTTGTGGATCAATTCCTGGATGATGACGGTCTTGCCCACGCCCGCGCCGCCAAAGATCGCGGTCTTGCCGCCCTTGGTGAAGGGAGCGATCAGGTCGATGACCTTGACGCCGGTCTCGAAGATTTCGGCCGTGGTGGATTGTTCGACCAACGGCGGGGCCAGGCGGTGGATGGGGTAGTGGGCGGCCGCTTCGAACGGCTCAGCGGAGTCGATGGTATCGCCCAGCACGTTGAAGATGCGCCCCAGCGTGCCCGGCCCGACCGGCACGCGGATCGGTTGGCCGGTCGCGATCACCGGCATGCCGCGCTGCAAACCGTCGGTGCTGGACATGGCTACCGTGCGCACCCAACCGCCGCCCATCTGGCTCTGCGTTTCGCAGACCAGTTTGCCCCCGCCTGGCAGGGGGATCTCCAGGGCATCGTAGATCGCCGGCAGGTTCTCCGCCGAAAATGCCATATCCACCACCGGCCCGATGACCTGGACGATTTTACCGGTAGCACCGTTCTCAGCCATGTTTTACCCCTCCGATGAGTCCGAATTGCTTTCGGATCATTTCGCAAAGCGAATCATCAATCTCCGAGTGACGAGGAACCGGCGCCTTTCTGCCGTTCATGGGGTTACGGTAGATATCGTGCTTGCCACCGTGACGTTCCAAATAGCACCCCGCTTCCGTCAACTCCCGGATCAGCCGGCTCCGCTTCACGCCGCGACCTCAAGTTCCTTTGTGTAAACAGTTGCGCGGGGCAGGCCCTCTTCTTCGCCTTCCAGCATCAACGCGTAGGCGTCTCGAATATTTTCTTCGAGTTCCGCGATCGTCTTGCCCTGGCTAAAGACGCCAGGGACTTCCCGCAGTCTTCCAACGTACCAGTTTTCGGTAATGCAATACTCGAGTGTAAACTGTCTGCTCATCACCTCACCTCACACCTCAGAAACCATCCACCTAACCCGGACAAGGCCGCTGCGCTTACAAGCGCCGCTACGCTTACAAGCGCCGCTGCGCTTATAAGGCGGAACCAAAAAGACGACAGCCACCACTCCCAAAATCCTTGCACAAAAAACAGGAATTTCGGGGGTTAGGCACCAATATCATCCAGCTTTGCTTGTTCCTCGCCATTCAGTGGCTTGCCGCCTGCGCCAACGCGCTTGCGCCGCCGACGATGTCCAGCAGTTCCTTGGTGATCGCTTCCTGTCGCGCTTTGTTGTACGAGAGGGTCAGGTCGCCGATCAACGCATTGGCCGCGTCCGTGGCGTTGCGCATCGCCACCATGCGCGCCGATTCTTCGCTGGCGATCGACTCGTACATCGCCTGTAGAATCTGCAGCTCGGTCAGGCCGCGCAGCACCTCGTTCAGGATCGTCTGCGGGTCCGGCTCGAAGATGTAATCGGCCGCCAGCGGCATGGTGGGCTCGGCCGGCACGATGGGCAGCAGTTGCCGGATCGCCGGATCCTGGCGCAGTGTGTTGTGGAAGTCGGTGAAGGCGATGAAGACCGCGTCATAGCGCGCGGCGATAAAATCTTCGATCAAGACGCTGGCCACCGGCGCGATGTCATAGCTGGTGGGTCGGTCGCCCAGGCCCGTGAATTCGGCGCGTAGCGGCGGGCCGTGGCGCAGCATCCAATCGCGCCCCTTACGGCCCACCGTGACCAGTTGGACCTGTTTCTGCTCCACCTCTTCCCACTGCCGGATCTGGTGGGCAGCGCTGCGGATGATGTTGCCGTTGTACGCGCCGGCCAGCCCGCGGTCGCCGGTGATGAGGAGCAGGCCGATCCGCTCGATGGGGCGCTGTTGGAGCAGCGGTTGCTCCGCGACGCCGCTCCGGCGCAGGCGGGCCAGATACGTCAACACTTCCCACGATTTCTCAGCATAGGGACGCGTGGCCAGCGTTTGTTGCTGGGCCTTGCGCATCTTGGCCGCGGCCACCGTCTCCATCGCCTTGGTGACTTTGGCGATGTTCTTGATGCTGCGGATACGGTGACGGATTTCGCGTGGACTGGCCATGCCTTACCCTGCTCGTATCCTCTCAATAATCCGGGATGGCTGTGGCCGGTCTCCTGACCGAGCCACCGTGGCTCGGTCAGGAGACCGGCCACAGCCATCCCGGATTATTGAGAGGATACGAGCAGGGTAAGGCATGGCCAGTCCACGCGAAATCCGTCACCGTATCCGCAGCATCAAGAACATCGCCAAAGTCACCAAGGCGATGGAGACGGTGGCCGCGGCCAAGATGCGCAAGGCCCAGCAACAAACGCTGGCCACGCGTCCCTATGCTGAGAAATCGTGGGAAGTGTTGACGTATCTGGCCCGCCTGCGCCGGAGCGGCGTCGCGGAGCAACCGCTGCTCCAACAGCGCCCCATCGAGCGGATCGGCCTGCTCCTCATCACCGGCGACCGCGGGCTGGCCGGCGCGTACAACGGCAACATCATCCGCAGCGCTGCCCACCAGATCCGGCAGTGGGAAGAGGTGGAGCAGAAACAGGTCCAACTGGTCACGGTGGGCCGTAAGGGGCGCGATTGGATGCTGCGCCACGGCCCGCCGCTACGCGCCGAATTCACGGGCCTGGGCGACCGACCCACCAGCTATGACATCGCGCCGGTGGCCAGCGTCTTGATCGAAGATTTTATCGCCGCGCGCTATGACGCGGTCTTCATCGCCTTCACCGACTTCCACAACACACTGCGCCAGGATCCGGCGATCCGGCAACTGCTGCCCATCGTGCCGGCCGAGCCCACCATGCCGCTGGCGGCCGATTACATCTTCGAGCCGGACCCGCAGACGATCCTGAACGAGGTGCTGCGCGGCCTGACCGAGCTGCAGATTCTACAGGCGATGTACGAGTCGATCGCCAGCGAAGAATCGGCGCGCATGGTGGCGATGCGCAACGCCACGGACGCGGCCAATGAGTTGATCGGC
>MNXL01000179.1 GCA_001871755.1 Anaerolineae bacterium CG2_30_64_16 | reverse complement strand
CGTGGCTCGGTCAGGAGACCGGCCACAGCCACCCCGGATTATTGAGAGGATACCCTTCTGGCATCTGCCAGGTTCTGCGGATACTCACTATTACACAACAAGGAGAAAATCACCCGATGGCCAGTGTAACTTACGAGCACGTATACAAGCGTTTCGGTGACGTCGTCGCGGTCAACGATCTCGACATTGAAATCGCCGACAAGGAGTTTTTGGTATTCGTCGGCCCATCCGGTTGTGGGAAGACTACCAGCCTGCGCCTGCTGGCCGGCCTGGAGGAAATCGCCGACGGTCAGATCAAGATCGGCGACCGGGTCGTCAACGACGTGCCCCCGAAGGATCGCGACATCGCCATGGTGTTCCAGAGCTACGCGCTCTATCCGCACATGACGGTATACGACAACATGGCGTTCGGCCTCAAGCTGCGGAGGACCCCCAAGGCCGAGATCGACAAGAAAGTCAAGGAAGCCGCTGACATTCTGGGTATCGGCCAGTTGCTTGATCGCAAGCCCAAGCAACTCTCCGGCGGTCAGCGTCAACGCGTGGCGGTGGGGCGCGCGATCGTGCGCGATCCAGCGGTGTTCCTTTTCGATGAGCCGCTTTCCAACCTGGACGCAAAACTGCGTGTTCAGACGCGCTCTGAGCTCAGCAAGCTGCATCAGCGACTGGGTACCACCTTCATCTACGTGACCCATGACCAGGTAGAGGCTATGACCATGGCCTCCCGCATCGCCGTCATGAAGGATGGTCTGCTGATGCAGACCGACTCGCCGCAGAACCTCTACGACCAGCCGGCCAACGTCTTTGTGGGTGGCTTCATCGGCAGCCCCTCGATGAACTTCTTTGACGTTACCCTGGTGGAGCAGGATGGCAAGCTCTTTGTCGATGGCGGCACGTTCAAGCTGGCCGTCCCGGAGGACCGCAAGGCCACCTACCTGCCGCATAAGGGCAAGCGGGTGATCTTCGGCACCCGGCCTGAAGACATCCACACGACTCAGTACGCGGCCCCGGGCATCATCCCCGCACCGATCAAGGCTGAGGTGGATGTGACCGAGTTGATGGGCAACGAGATCTTCCTCTACCTGCTAACCGGCAAGAAGCAGTTCATCGCCCGTGTGGACCCGCGCACGCATGCGCGGCCGGGCGAGCAGATCGATCTGGTCGTCAACATGAGCAACATGCACCTGTTCGACCCGCAGACCGAGAAGACGCTCGATCCGAGGCGCTAACACCTCCGGGTCCGACCGCAATCTGCAGGGAGGGGGCGACCCCTCCCTGCTTTTATTGGACAGAGGAAGACGAGCTGCCCCCTGAAGCTGACTCGGTCGATGTCGTTGTGGTCGGGGCCGGACCAGCCGGCAGCGCGACCGCAGCACTCCTGGTCGGGCGCGACTGGCACATGCTCCTGCTGGACCGGGCAACCTTTAATCGAGACAAAACCTGCGGCGACGGTCTGACGCCCCGCGCGCTCGCGGCGCTGGAACGACCAGGGTACTAACCGCGCTGGCGGCCGCCGACTTTCAGGTTGTCCATGGAGTGCGGCTTGCTGCCCTGAACGGCGCGATCTGGCGCATGCGTTTTGCCGACTATGATTTTGGGCTGCCGAGCTACGGCCTGGTAGTGAGATATCTTGACATAGCGCGGTCGGGGAGACCTGTTGAGAAAGGGCGGCTTTCCGCGCGGAGCACGGCCTTGTGGAGGATTAGGTCCTAACCAGTTAAATCCTTGCACGACAGACAAGAATCTTCTGATGGCATGTGCCTGGTTGGTTCCGGCTTGTAAGCGCAGCGGCCTTGTCCGGGTTAGGTCTGCGCTATCTATCGTTGGCCCCACCGCTCGTAGTGGACAATCTTCTCCAGCGCCTTGCGGCTGTGACTGCGAGCGATCGTCTTGACGGTCCGCCCCATCAGCCCCTCGGCTTGGGCGGGGTAGCCCAGCGGCGTATACGCCACGATTTTGATGCCTTCAGGGATGCCGAGCATGGCGCGCACGGGTGACTCGTTGAATCCGCCGATCCAGCAGGTACCCAGCCCCAAGGCGGTCGCGGCCAGCACCAGGTGTTCCATCGCGATGGCCGTATCGACCGCCCAGTATGGGATGCCGTCGTGCTCGCCGCTTTCGCCCGGCACGGCACACGCCACCACGACGGCGGGCGCGCGCCGCAGCCAACTGTTGATCGGATAGCCGTAGACGCGCTGTGCCGCCAGTTGGTCGATGACCTGGCGGTCTTGGATTACCAGGAAGCGCCAACACTGACCGTTGCGCCAGGACGGCGCCGTGCGCGCCGCCTCCAGGCATTGGGTGATCAGTTCCTGGGGTACCGGGTCCGGCTTGTAGGTGCGCACGCTGTGGCGGCTGGCGATGACGTCGAAGAATTCCACGAGACCTCCGTGAGGGGGAATGACGAGTAACGAGTAACAAGTAACGAGTAAAAACGATGGCGCGCGGGCTTACGCATTACTCGTTACTCGTTATACTGAACGGAAATGAATCCAGTGCATTGGAGTCAAGCCCAAGCCTCGACTCCAATGCACTCATTTGATTTCCGAGCAGTATACTCATTACGCCATGAGCACCGCTTCACCCTCCATCAAGACCAACGCCTCGGCCACTTCCCCCGTAGCGGTTTCCGCCTCTTCGGGCGTGATCTTGCGGATCTTGGCCGGGTCGGTTACCCGATCGATGAAGAGAACACCATTCAGGTGGTCGATCTCGTGCTGGAAGATGCGGGCCAGGTAGTCATAGGCGCGCACCTTCTGGGGTTTGCCGTAACCGTCCTGCCCGCGGATGATCGCCATGGTGGGCCGGGACACTTCGCCCACGTAGCCGGGGACGGAAAGGCAACCCTCCTCGCCCTCCTCGACCTCACGGCAGGTCTTGACGATTTCAGGGTTTACGAAAGCGTAGAGCTCGGCCGGCGTGCCCTCTTCCTTGTCGGCGGGCAGTTCGACCACGACGACCCGCTGCGAGATATTGACCTGGGGGGCCGCCAGCCCGACGCCAGGCGCCGCACGTAGCGTCTCGATCATGTCGTCGATCAACTGCCTCAAGGCCGGCCCGAACTCGGTGACCTTGCGTGCTTTCTTGCGTAGGGTGGGGTGGCCAATAGTGATGATGTCGCGGGTTGCCATACTGTCTCCCAATAGAATTTTTATACAATTTACCAAAGAAATTATACCGCCGTGTAAGGGGGATAGTCAAATGAGAGAGGGGGCGGTGAAAACGGGACTTGGGCGTTGCGTACTGCGTGCGGCGTACTGCGTGCGGCCGCGACTTCCGGGAACGTTCCGAAGCCCGCGGCGTAGTTGTGGCACGGCGTGCGGTTCGGGTGTATAATGGGCTGCCAAGATGCCGGGTATTTTGCCAGTGAGTCGTTTAAGGGATTTACGCCGTGATGTACTATACTCGCCGCGGTCATAAGGTGAGGTTGTCCGATGCGGGCATCGTCTCGATGCTGTGCATCGTCTCGATGCCCGCATCGGCCTCACCTTGTCACCCCTTCACCCTTCGGCAAGCCCTTCGACAGGCTCAGGAGGGGCCTCAGGGCAGGCTCTTGTCACCTTGTCAGGTATAGCATAGCTGGCGCAGCGATCGGTCGAGGATTTCATCATGGGCAGAGACGGAGCAGGGTCGCGCCGGGCGCGTTGGGATGGCTGGTTGGTGGCCCTGGCGTTGATCGGGATCATTGGGATGCTGCTGGCCCCGCCCCGCGGGCTGCTGGACAAGGCCGATTATGTCGCGTACGCGGTGTGCCATCGCATCCCTGAACGGACTTTCATCTTTGCCGGCCGGCCCTTGCCCCTGTGCGCCCGGTGCAGCGGTACCTACCTGGGCGCGCTCGCCGGGCTGATCGTGCTGATCCTGCGTGGGCGCGGGCGCGCCGCCGATCTGCCGGACCGCAGGTATTTGGCCGTGTTCGCCGGTTTTTTCCTCTTGTGGGCCGTGGATGGGTTGAACTCCTACCTGACCCTATTCCCGGGATTCCCGCATCTGTACGAGCCGCACCACATCTTGCGGCTGGCCACAGGTACGTTGGAAGGACTGGCGATCGCGGCGATCTTGCTGCCGATCCTCAACCTATCGCTGTGGGCCAGGCCGGTCAATACGCCCTCGGTCGCAAGCTGGCGCGATCTGGCCTGGATGGTGGTTGGCGGGGCCGTCGTGGTGGGGCTGGTGAGCAGTGAATGGGCGCCGTTGCTCTACCCGTTGGCCCTGACCAGCGGCGCGACGGTCGTGGCGCTGGTCGGGTCTGTGAACGTGATGTTCGGGCTGGTGCTGTTGCGCCGCGAGGGCCGGGCGCAGCACTGGCGAGAGACCATCGTGCCCATGGCGATCGGCGTGGTGCTGGCGCTGGCCGAGCTGGCCGCGATTGCCGCGGCGCGGGCCGCGCTCACCGCCCGGTTGGAGTTGCCGTTCTGAGGCGCGGTTGAAACCTTTTCGGCTGTTGTGCGTTTAGAAAGCGACCGTACGATTTGCGACTCGCGCGATCTGTCGGGCGTTGATCGCGCCGTTCGTACCCGGCGCGCGCAGAACCGCAGCGATGTGGTATAATAGTGCCTGACCCGTAGGATCCTTGCTTGTTGTGCAAGGATTTCTCTGTCGGCTTTCACCTTTTTGGCTCCGGCTCGTCCGGGTTGGGTCAACAGCGTCTGCGTTGAGTGCATACACCTTAAGAAGGAGGATCATCGATGGACATCGGCAAATCGTTTACCTACATGTTTGAGGATCCGGACTGGCTGCGCAAGCTCGGCATCGGGACTTTCGTTGGGTTGATCGGGATCGTTTTCTCGCCGATTCTGATCGGCCTCATCCCCTTGCTCATGTTGATGGGGTACACCCTCGACGTGGTGCGCAACACGATGGACGGCCGCCAGCTTCCGTTGCCCGAGTGGGAAGACTGGGGCGGGTTCCTGGTGCGGGGCCTGAAGCTCTTCGGGGCCTTCTTCGTCTGGGCGCTGCCCATGATCCTGATCGCGATCCCGTTGGGCATCGGCAGCGCGCTGGTGGACAACAACGGAGGAGGCGTGGAGGCGTTCGGAACGCTCTTGATCGTCTGTGGATCGTGCCTGATGCTACTGTGGGGGATCTTCGTGGCGCTGATCTCGCCGGCGATCTACGTCCGCCTGGCGCGTACCGATCGGTTCGGCTCGGCCTTCGAGTTCGGCAAGCTGTGGGCGTTTACGCGCGACAACATCGGGAACGTGATCATCGCCATCATCTTGATCTGGGTGGCGGGCTTGATCGCCGCGATCATCGCCGCGCTGGGCGTGATTGCCCTGGTCATCGGCTTGTTGGTTTCGATCCCGTTCGCGATGCTGTGGCAATACCTGGTCCAATCGCATCTGTTCGGCCAGATTGCCCTGCACAGCGCGACCCCGGTCGACTGATCTCGCAATGACATCTAGTACTTTGCGGCAGAAATCCTTGTGCAGTTGAAGGATATGCGCAAAGTACTTTAAACAGTTGGGCGGCGT